>JBOFLQ010000160.1:0-15453 GCA_051657945.1 Xenococcaceae cyanobacterium
GATTCTCAAGGTCGTGTAGTTAACACATGGGCTGATATTCTCAACCGTGCTAACCTAGGTTTTGAAGTAATGCACGAACGTAATGCTCACAACTTCCCCTTAGACTTAGCAGCAGGCGAACAAGCTCCCGTAGCTTTAAGCGCTCCCGCTATCAACGGTTAGGTCTAGCTTGAAATAAAAAAAGAAAGCGTCCTCCAAATTGAGTGAGGGCGCTTTTTTTGTTGACTTTGTTCTTGTTCGCAGTTTTAGCTTAGATTTATATATACGCAATTTTATTTTTTGAAGAAGCCAAAATTGAATCACTTTCCCTCTCAATTTGATGTTGTAGTAGTAGGTTCCGGTGCTGCTGGGCTTTATGCCGCTTTATGCTTGCCAGAACAATATCGAATTGGCTTAATTACTAAAGATAAGTTAAAAACAGGTGCAAGTGATTGGGCGCAGGGAGGAATTGCCGCAGCGATCGCGCCTGAAGATTCTCCAAAACTTCATTGGGAAGATACGCTTAAAGCAGGTGCGGGTTTGTGCGACGAAGAAGCAGTTAAATTTCTTGTCGAGAATGCAGCCGAGGCGATCGCCTCATTAGTTGAGATGGGAGTTGCATTCGATCGCCACCACGATCGATTAGCTATGACTTTAGAAGCAGCTCATTCTCGTCCGAGAGTGCTTCATGCCGCCGATACTACAGGTAGAGCGATCGTGACTACGCTGACGGAGAAAGTTTTAGAACGTCCTAATATTGAAATTATTGCCGATGCTTTGGCTCTGAATTTGTGGCTTTCTCCCGAAACCAAAGATTGTCAAGGTATTAGCGTTCTATACGACTCAAGCATTATTTGGATTAAAGCAGGTGCCGTTATTTTAGCGACCGGAGGCGGCGGACAAGTTTTTTCGCAAACTACTAACCCAGAAGTTAGCACGGGTGATGGTGTGGCGATCGCCGCTCGTGCTGGTGCTATTTTAAGGGATTTAGAATTTTTCCAATTTCATCCCACCGCCCTCACCAAAGCCGACGCACCTCGTTTTTTGATTAGTGAAGCAGTGAGGGGGGAAGGCGCGCATTTAGTCGATGTAGAAGGGGTGCGTTTTGCCTTTGACTATCATCCTGCGGGCGAATTAGCACCTCGCGATGTAGTTAGTCGAGCAATTTACAGTCATTTGCAAAAAACAGGGGCAAGTCACGTTTATTTAGATTTAAGATCGATACCTGTCGATCGCATTCGCTATCGCTTTCCTAATATTATTAATGTTTGTCAGCAATGGGGAGTCGATATTTTTAAAGAACCGATTCCAGTTGCACCCGCCGCACATTACTGGATGGGAGGAATCGCCGTCGATACGATGAATCGTACTTCCATTCTCGGACTGTACGCGATCGGCGAAACTGCCAGTACGGGAGTCCACGGCGCTAACCGTTTGGCAAGTAATTCATTACTAGAATGTCTGGTATATGCAGCACAACTGTCAAAATTAGAGATTAGCCATCAGCCATCAGCCATCAGTCATCAGCCATCAGTCATCAGCCATCAGCATTTAGAAACAGAGATCGAATTAATCACCTCAATTCGAAAAGAATTGCCCGATTTAGTCTGGGGAAGTGCGGGAATTTGTCGATCGCAAACAGTTTTAGAAGCAGCGATCGCCAAAATTAAATCTTGGCGCGATCGAGTCAGTACAACAGATATTTATCAACATCTTTTCAATTTATCTCCACTTGAAGAAATTAAATTTGATTTTGTCAATGCTCGAGAAAAATTAAAAATCGCCGCAGAAACTTTTAATCTTCTCGATATTGCTTATCTAATTCTGGCAAGTGCAGCTTTTCGTACAGAAAGCCGAGGCGGACATTATCGTACAGATTATCCCGACACCGAATCTAACTGGCAAGTTCATACTTTGGTGCAGAAAATAGAACAAGAATATAAATTGCAAACATCCAATAAGATTTCCTCGTCGAATATCTAAGGGTTTCTGACAGACGATTTCTTTCCCCGATAGTCCATCGGTACTTTTGATTTAGGAAATCGGCAGTGGAATAATCCCCAGTTGCGATCGCTACTAGAGGACGTGCTTGCTAACAACACTCAGTTTCAAGATTTTGAGGTAGAGTTTGACTTCGAGCAGATCGGGAACAAAACGATGTTGCTCAATGCTCGAAAAATGCCACAAGTCGGCGAGGTGCAAATGATTCTGCTGGCGATCTTCTGCTACCGAAAAGATGTTAGGCGATCCCACCCGCTTACAACAAATTATTTGGAATTTACTCACAAATGCCATCAAGTTCACCCCAAAGGTTTGAACTATAAGTATATTTTCTTGTTATTAATTCGCCAGATTCATTAAAAAAATATTGTGTATACTCACCTGTATCTAGCCATTCTTTAAGTAACGAACAAGCTGTTTCTTTTGAGATAAAGTCGCTTGAGGAAAATTCTGTATATTCTGGTAAATAAAAGAGAAATTTTTTTTCTTTTGTTATGTCATATTTTCCTAGCTTTATTTGATTATTTCTATATTCTATTGTGTAACGAGAAGATCCTGGAATTGTCCAACCTGAATCACTAACTCCTACAACCATGTGGTCTCCCCAACGATTGTAAAGTAAAACTGCTAAATAAATATCTCTGACTCGATCGTAAGCTATTGAATCTTTGTAATATGTTTCTTTTTCTTCTTGTGTCCAATATTTTTCTTTTTCTGGATAACGTTGCCTCCAAATTTGATTTAATTCTACTATGCGCGCTTCGAGCGTTTGAAAATTTTGATATTCTTCAACATATACATCAACATCATCTTGGTTTAAATAAATACTTTTTGCTTTTTTTTTAACTGGCGATCTTCAATTTGATATAGGCAGAAATGCTCTAGTATACAATAAATTTTAGAATTAGCTTCCATAATATTTTTTCGTTCTAAAAGTTAATTATAAAATAAAAGAAATCTTATCCCTCTTCTGTCATTTTACGAAGATAAAGAGTAGTAAAAATACACTTTATCCATCAGGAAAGTAAGGATAAAATTGATTCATCAAAGCAATAAGTTGATGAAAACCAAGCAAAAAGTGGCGATTAGGAAAAAGCTCGAGCCAAGAGACAATTGACCACAACAAAAGCGATCGCGGCTTCAATCTCTTTTCCAGTATGAATAGTTTTGTTATCCCAAACTACAGTTGCTCCTTCTCATAAATTAGGAATATTTTAAAAAAGAATAGGGAATGACGTTTCATGAAACTTAAACTTTTGTCCCCAAAGCAAGTTCTTCGCGCAACATCTTTTTGTAGATTTTGGGTAAATGAGAACTCATGGAATTATCTTCAATACCATAACCCAAACTAGTCCAAGTTCCTGACAACAAGCGCAACACCTCTTTAGTCTTTCCTTGTCGCAATAATTTAGAAATATCTACATCCCAAGCAGCGCGATCGCTCAACCAAGCATACAAAACCGCATCTTGATATTCTGGCTCAAAACTGTAAGATTTCCACCACAATAAGCCCGAAGGATTCGGATGATAGAGTTTAGCCTTTTCGTACCAAGTAATATTAATAAACTGATACCTTCCCGCCGCCGTCGTACAATTTCCTACATTTGGTCCGACAAGAATGGGAACACAGCGTTCGGGATGGCGACTTAAATCTTTGACGCGATCGCCGCCATAAAGTATGTAATAAGGTTGAGAGAAATTTGACTCGGAGGCTGCGATCGTTCTCATCAAAGCGCGGATATATGGATCGCCTCCTTTCATAACAAGAGGCTGCATACTGTTAATCGTACGGGGCAAATTATGAAAGGATTGTTTCTGTTGAAAAAATCCCTGTAGATTTAACATCAACAAAAGCAATCCCAAGCCACCTAACAACCAACTAAATCGGAGGGATAAATTTTTCACCAACGGTAGATAAAGTCCCCGTAAAGATATTTCAAGCGACCTTGGCAAATAATTCTTCCCAGTTTAAGGTGGGAGCATCTGCACGAGCTATCGCTTCTACTATTTTATTCCTCGCTGACGGCTGCATGAGTGCTTCTACGCAAATCTGTGCCACCTTCATCCGAGGTATACTTCCCTCGAACAGCGTATCTGCTGATGACGTTAAAATACTATCTGCGTTATCTTCGTTCTTAAGACCACCAGGTCGGACGATCGTGTAAATCAATCCACTTTTTTGTAAATATTCTTCAGCTTGTTTCTTCCAAACCAAAATCAACCAAAACAAGTTGAGAGGATGAAAAAATTGTGAAACGCACATAGACGAAACTAGAACGAAATGCTCTATTCCTTTAGCTTTAGCAGCATCGACCAGATTTTTAGTCCCTTGATAATCTATTTGATAAGGCCCTGTCGGATCGAAACTAGGTTTAGCGCCAGTAGCACAGAGTAAAACTGTGCGATCGCTCAGCGCCCGTTCGATACTTTCTGGGTTGAGAACGTCGCCGACTACTAATTCGGCTTCAGGTGGCAAAATTTCTCTTGCTTTTGCCATGTCTCTAACCATTGCTCTGACGGGAATGTTTTTTTCGACTAATTTTTGGACGATTCTTCGTCCTGTTTCGCCTGTAGCCCCAATTACTAATGCTTGCATATCTTTCTTGTTTTCAACTTAATTTATATGAAAGAGCGTTAGTTAACAAATATTTATCTAGATCTTAGTTAATTTATCAATATAGACCAACTATTTAGGAGTAATTTGTAGATTTCATGCAGTCTCAATACATCACAAACAACCAAAGTAACTGGTCAACACTACCTGAAGAACATCAGCAGGTGTGCGATCGAGAAAATATTAACAACTTTAATATTTGCCAAGCAGAAAATTCCTTTGTTTTTGAAGGTTATTTTGAAGGCTGTATGGAAATGTATAGCGACTTAGAAACAGTTAGCAGTTATTTAAATGCTCATGAAGGCTGGTTTTGTCGCTGCGCCCAACCGATGGAAGTAGAATACCTCGGTAATAATGGTTACGTTTTAAAAGTCGGTCGATTTGGTTCTTTTGGTTACGAAGTCGAACCCAAAATTGCTGTAGTTCTCAAGCCTCCTGTCGAACGACTTTACTTGATGCACACCATACCCATCCATGGCGAAGAATTTGCTGGTTACGATGTTAACTATCAAGCTGCGATGGAATTAATTGAGATTCCTGCTAGTGCTTCAGAGTGTGCTAATAAATTAAAAAAAGCCCAGTTGCCCGATTGCATTACCAAAGTAGATTGGCAATTAGATTTAATGGTTACAGTACAGTTTCCTAAATTTATTCATAAACTTCCTTCTTCTCTAATTCAAAATACTGGCGATCGTCTTTTGGGACAAATCGTGCGTCAGATTTCTCCCCGTCTGACTCAGAAAGTTCAAAAAGATTTTCACTTGCGCCACGATCTACCAACTCCAGCTAAAAATAGCATCCGTTTTGAAAAGATCGATCGCGCTAATTCTAGAGTGACTGAATTAATGTCAGTTTAGCTAAAATTATTTGCCACTTGGTTCATGGTTTACGATCGATCGTTCATTGCCATGAACCATAAACAATGAACAATGAACCATAAACCATAAACCTAAGCCATTTTTTCGATAATTCTCTGCACGATTTGCATTCCCGATACAGCTTGCCAACCAAATAAAATAGTCAAAACAACATTGAGAACGATATGGGTGTAACGCGCCATATCGTTTCCTTTTTGCATGTAGGGAACCATAGATGTAGAAGTCGCCATAATTCCCACCATGCCCAATCCTGCTAAAAGGTGAGGCCCCAAAAATAATTTACCATTGTTGATGTAGGTAACACCCATCGCGCCGATCGTTCCCAACACCATTAGCGACAGCAAAATAGAACCAACTTGATGGTGTTTGAAATTAAAATTCTTTTTGATTAATTCTTTTCTTACTTCTTTGTCAGCATAACGGGTACGGCGAATTTGTAATCCAGAATATAAAGCATAAAGAGTCGCCCCCAAAAGCACCCACATTAAGATAGGATGTCCGAATTGCGACCAAATTTTTACTGATTCAGGGATCTCGAAGTTCATTGTGTTTTCCTCAGCAAGTTCACAAATCTTAAATCTTTATAAAAATTAACTTAACACAAGAACTAAAATCGGTTATCAGTGAACATGGAAAAAGTACTTATTGCTAGCAATTCTGGATAAAAAGGTATTGTCATGGCTGTTCGACAAGAGACATATTTATTTCAAGCAACTCAACTCGGAGATCTCGATCGCGTCAAAAAATCGCTCGATGAAGGGGTTGATGTCAATATTGGCGATCGCCATGGTAATACTCCTTTAATTTACGCCGCACAAAACGGTTACACTGAAATCGTTAAAATACTTTTAGCCGCAGGGGCAGCAGTTAACCAACAAAATAAATCTCATCGGGTTAGTGCTTTAATGGTTGCTGCGGCAGCCGATCGCCAAGATGTAGTAAAAATTTTGATTAATGCTGGTGCCGATATTAACGCTATTAATGATGATGGTACGCCAGCTTTGACGATCGCGGCATATAAAGGCTACCAGTACATTGTTAATCTGCTTTTAGCGGCGGGTGCCGATCTTAACATTCAAGATCGCGATGGCGACACTGCTTTAACAGTTGCAGCAAGTAGCGATCGCACAGAAATTGTCAATACTTTATTAGCAGCAGGTGCAGACGCTAAGGCGGGTATGGGCGCTTTAACCGCATCAGTTATTTCGGGTAGCAGCAAGACATTAGAATTGTTGTTGGAGAAAGGAATTAAAGTAGAGTCAAGCGATCTTAGAAAAGTAGCAGAAATTGGCAATGTAGCGATCGCCAAAATTTTAATTGATGCTGGTGTAAAAATCGACGATCGCGATAAAGATGGCGAAACAGCTTTAACAGTGGCTGCCGAACTTGGCGATTTAGCTATGTTAAATATGTTATTACAAGCTAATGCCGATCCTAACTTATCAACGCCAGCAGGTGAAACGCCGTTGTTAATAGCTACTACTAATGGTCATACAGACTTAGTTCAAACTTTAATTAAAGCTGGTGCTAATGTTAATGCAGCAGAAGAACAAGGTGATACCGCATTACATATTGCCACGGTTGAAGGTTATACAGAAATAGTTGAAACTTTAATTAAAGCTGGTGCCGATGTCGATCGAGAGAATGGTTTAGGGGATACGCCTTTAATTTTAGCTGCCGTACAGAATCGTCCAGCGATCGCCAAATTACTCTTAGATCTTGGTGCTAATCCCGATGCAAGCGATCGAGGAGAAACAGCTTTAAGCATCGGAGTATCTCAAGGATTATTCGAGATAGTCAAATTGTTGCTAAATGCAGGTGCAAACCCAAATACTCAGTTTGCCGATGGCAAAACCGTTTTAATGAAAGCAGCCGATCGCGGCGACGTAGAAATTATGCAAGCATTAATCGATGCTGGTGCGGACGTTAATTTACAAGATGATTATGGTGCGACAGCATTAATGTGGGCAAGTCATCGCGGTTATTTGGATACGGTAGAAGTATTGTTAAAAACCAATCGAATCGATCTCGATCGCAAAAATAAAGGTGGCTATACAGCTTTGATGTTAGCTGAATATAATCAATATTCGGAAGTGGTGGAGTTAATTAAACAGTCGCAAAGAAAGTGCTGAGTAAGGGATATTTGGTAATTAGATATTTTAGTAGAGACAAGGCGGGAAAATCGGAGGTTTCCTCCGATTTGTTCACCCGTCGTGCGATATATGAGGACGCGATTTCCGTAGGCGATAGCCGTGCCGTGAGGCTGGTTTCCTCGGAAATTAAAGCCGTCCGTCGCGTCTCTACCCTCCAAATTGCTTAATTTTCTTAAGCGCAAAAATTGGTAAATTAGCGATCGCTAGCCAAATAAATAAAACAAGAATCGACAGATTACGGATATTTAATAACCAAACTAAAGTTGCATCCATTTTTAACAATTGGTGGTAACCATAGGGAAAAATATAAATAGTTATTGCCCAAATAAGTGCCATCAATAAACTTTGTCGAATAGATAATAAAGGAATAAAAGGAAGCAACCAAATTAAATATTGTGGCGAAAAAACTTTATTGGTAATAATAAATGCCAAAAGCGCGATCGCCAGATAAGCTACTAAGGTATTGAATGCGATCGAGCCTTGAGTATTTCTTTCTTCCCAGAGCTTAGCAAAACAATTAATTAAAATTATTCCGAATGCCAGAAAAAATAACCGAGGTAGGCATGGCAAAACTAGCTCGGTTAATGATGACTTTTCTAGATGAAAAGCACCATAATTGAAAATAATTTTTGTATCTGTAAAATTGATAACATCACTTAAAATAATTATGCCACCAAAAAGGCTTTCTATCTGCAAACCGCGCATCTGATGATAGTTCAAAAAAGAAAAAAATTGTTTGGGTTCGAGAAAAAGAAAAGGCGAAATAATTAAAAAAATAGTACCAAAGCAACCGATCGATAAAGAAATGAGCGATCGATATTGTTTGTCAACAAAATAATAAATGGCAAAAATTGGCAGAAAAAAGAGAGGATAAAGTTTAGTTAAAATACCGATCGCCGTAAAAATTCCTACTAAGTTAGGTGAGTTTCTAACAAAAAAAAATAGCGCTGCCAAAGTTAAAAAAGCTGGAAAAAGATCGTAGCGCCAGGGCAATAAGGGAGAAGCGATCGCGATCGATAATGTGTAAATTAATAATGTAGGAATATATTGGCGCTGCCTGTGCCATAAAGATAAAATTCGCCAGAGCAAATAACCGATTAAAGCAACAAAAATAGTATTTGCGATCGCGAAAAAAAGAATATATCGATCGAAACTCGGCGCGCGATCGAGCATTAATAACTCTGGCAAAACAAAAGATAAAAGCGCCAGTGGTGGATACTCTAAAGCAAAATCCCGATAGGGTAACTTACCCTCCAACAACTTCAACGAACAATTGTAGTAAAGCGACAAATCGCCTTGATTCCATTCAAAAAATTTTGGCAAAAACAGAAAAGCCAAATAAATAAACACAAAAGATGGCAATAATACAAACGCGATCGCAACAGTATTTTTAGAAATTTTCTCTTTTATCCTCACCCTAATCTATCTCTCTATATTTGCCCCTCTACCCCACCTCTCTACCTCTCCACTCCTCTATCTCTCTGCGCCTCTGCGCTACGGACGGTTTAAATTTCTGAGGAAACCTCAGAAATCACGTCCTCCTCTGCGCGAAATACCCAATAAAAATCTCAACCACTAGTAATCCTATTCCAACAATTAATCAGATTTGGTCTTTTGACCATTTTAGAGAAAAGCGATTGCAAACTCGACTGACGTTGAGTAGGAGATTCTTTCGCCATATTCCAAAGACTTTCATAAAAGAAAAAAGAAACACCAGCAAAACCGCGATCGCGAGACATCTTCACTTGCTTCTCAATCTTTGCCACTGACATCGGCGTATCTTTTAAACCAGACAAAATACCGATCGCTACAGGTATGTTTTTGCTAGCTGTTTGTACTTCTGGCTGTCTAATTTCTTTAATAAACTCTCGATTATCGGTTCGATATACTTGTAAAATTAATTCTTCGATCAATCCCATTCTTTCCCAAGATTGCCAATCTAACAAAAACGCTTCGAGAGAAAATTTTTGCGGATTGGGAGATAAAGAAACAATCAGATCGGGATTGATACTTTTAATTTCCTTAAATAGCTTTTTCATGTACGCGGTAATTTTATCGGCGCGCCAGCGAATCCATTCTTTATTTAGCGGATTGACTGGCGGTAATTTACCATTATGTTCTTTTTGGTAGAGTTTAACGGTGAAGCTATCGTAGCCAAAATCAGAAGGAAAACCAAAATGATCGTCGAGTTGAATTCCATCTACTTGGTAGTTACTGACAACTTCTAAAATCAACTCGGTAATAAATTGCTGTACATCGGGGCGTAGCGGATTAAGCCAAACTCGTTTATGTGCTTTTCCTTCCCACCAAATTGTAGTGCGATCGTGACGTTGAGTAAGCCAGTCTGGATGGCGTTTAGCTAGTTCGGAATCGGCGGGTGCCATAAAGCCAAATTCAAACCAAGGAATCACGGAAAGATTTTTTTTATGTCCGAGATCGATAACTTCTTTAAGTACATCTCTTCCTTGCAATTTTGGTTCGGGATCGAGAGAATATCCGACTACTCTTTGGGCGACTTCAGACGGATAGAGAGTATGTCCCCAATTCCAAACGGTGGGATAAATGGTATTAAAATTTAATTTAGCCAGGTTATCGATCGCCTGCGAAATATTTTCTTTCTCAAACAAAACATCGCTGTCAATATTTGTCAGCCATACTCCCCTTAATTCGGCAGAATTATTATCTTGAGTGCAATTAGAAACTCGATAAATTTTATTGACTGAATGCCCAGCCAAGGGGTTACTGAGTACGATTAGCAAAGCAAAGACGAACAGCACTATTAACCAACTCGGACGACCGTATTTTAGACTATATATAACCAGTCCATCGGCAAAATTATTAAATGCCTTGGAAATTAAATTTTTCATACAAAAAAGAAAAAATATAAGTTCGGAGTCGGAATTAAAAACGATCGAACTCTTCAGGGCGATCGCTGCAATGTTCGATCTTAATCTACGCCGTCCTCATCTTTATCTACGCTGCTATTGACCTACAAAGATTAGCAAAAGTTGCCTTAAATACGCTTTCTTTCGATAAAAAAGTTATATTTTATCGATCATTTCCTTTGCCCTGTTATTTCTTCTTACGATCGAAAGAGGAAAATTCGCGCTAATTTTTTTTAGATTGTAAATAAAATTGACTAAAAAAATAAACATCGATGGAAGCAGTTATTTTTATTGGTTTGCAAGCAGCAGGAAAATCATCTTTTTATCGCGATCGCTTCTTTAGCAGTCACATTCGCATTAATTTAGACATGCTAAAAACTCGCAATCGGGAAAAAATTATCTTTCAAGCTTGTTTGAGTGCCAAACAGTCTTTTGTTGTTGATAACACCAATCCTCGTTTAGAAGATCGAGAAAGATACATTCAGCCAGCTAAAGAAAAAGATTTTAAAATTGTCGGATATTATTTTCAGTCGCGTTTGGAAGATTGTTTGAGGAGAAATAGTCAACGTTCATCCGCGCGATCTATTCCTGAAGTTGCACTTTTCGCCACGCAAAAAAGATTAGTATTACCAAGTTTTGACGAAGGTTTTGACGAGCTTTATTATGTAAAAACTGGCACTCATAATTCTTTTATTGTCGAAGAATGGCAGGATCTAAATGAAGTTTGACGACCTCGATACAAAAATGCGTGTATACGAAACCGCGCACGATTATTGCGTCTTACCTGGATTATATATGGTCGCTCGTTTAGACGGTCGTTCTTTTACTCGTTTAACGAAAGAAATTCACAAATTTGACACTCCATACGACGAAAAATTTCGAGACTACATGCTAACCACCGTAGAACATTTAATGACCTGCGGTGTAAAAGTTATTTATGGATATACTCAAAGCGATGAAATATCTCTACTCTTCGCCAAAGAAGAAAATACTTTTGGTCGCAAATTGAGAAAACTAAATTCTGTTTTAGCTGGCGAAGCGAGTGCAAAATTTTCTTTACTCTTAGGCGATCTCGGTTGCTTTGATTGTCGAATCTCCCAATTACCAGGAACAGAACAAGTAATTGATTATTTTCGCTGGCGACAGGAAGACGCACATAGAAATTCTTTACTATCTCATTGTTATTGGTGTTTTCGTCGCGATGGTAAGAGTGCAACAACAGCTACTTCAATGATGTCAGGACTTTCTTTGTCCGAGTACAACGAAATATTATTTCAACACGGTATTAATTATAACGACCTTCCCACCTGGCAAAAAAGAGGAATGGGGTTGTATTGGGAACAACACCAAAAAAAGGGATACAACCCAATTACAGGCGAAAGTGTTTCTGCTTTGCGAATGCGAATCAAACGCGATTTAGATTTACCAATGAAAGAAGAATACAGTCAGTTTGTCAAAAAATTAATCTTGGCTAACGAATAACTTTTTTATTTTTTACTCCCAGCTTCCTGTTCGCGATTTTCTACGTCCAGGCTATCTCTAGAAGAATCAACATAAATTTCCCATTGCGGCGGATTTATGTGGGGATTGTAGCGGTAAATTGCCAAACACTCGTTTTGTTGGTTAAAAATTCGGAGATTGTAACCGTATTCTCTGGCGATCGTCCCAAAATTATTGATGAAACGGTAGCGCTTTAAATAATCTAACAGCGTCCACAACTGCCAATTGACGACTAGATCGATCCTTTGTTCTTTGGAATATGCCAGCCAATTGACAATTAATTTACCAGCAAACGGATCGAACTGTTCTTTTGCCCACCACAAACTGGGAATAGTAATTCCCCGAGGAGCGATCGTATCGGCAGCGATCGCCCCTCTTTGTTGTCTTTTAACTTTTTTCTTTAATAATTCTGCCTCAAAAGGTTCTCGACAAGAAACTAAATTAGAGGATTCTTGGGCTAGTGTTTTGGGCAAAAACAAAGTTAAATATAGTGCCAGAAAAATAATCGATTTGGTCATCTAAATATTTTCTGAATTTACTATCGATTTTAAGTTACTTTATTTTCAATGGCTTTAATCAGATAACAATTCAAGTGGTTTCAGAAAATACAGAAAAATTACAACTAAACTATCAAGCGGGAAAAAACGCCTTAGAAAGGGGCGAATATCGTCAAAGCGTAGCATATTTAGAGAAAGCAACCAAATTATCGGCGCTTAATTCTCGTTTGGGTGGAGAAATACAGCTTTGGTTGGTAAATGCTTATCAAGCTGATGGAATGCGTAGCGAAGCGATCGCGCTTTGCAAACAGCTAGTCGTTCATCCTAGTTTGGAAATTCGCAAACAAGCCAAGGGTTTACTTTACATTATTGAAGCACCCAAGCTAAAAAGACCAAAAGAATGGATGACCGAAATTCCCGACCTTGCTAAAGTAGAGACTAGCGACTCTAAATCTCAATACGCCAGCGCTAATAAAGTTAAGAACTCTAATAAAATTAAAGCTAACAGCAATATTCCAGAATCTATCGATTTGAGTCAAGTAAATACCAAAGACAATCAATTTATTTGGGTGGCACTGTTGTTGAGTATCTTGACTTTAGCAGGATTATTTTTTTGGCATTTTTAGGGAACGTTTTCTAAGTTTGAGTTTTGACTTCGTTTAATTCTAATTCGAGGTCGTAATTGTAAGTAATTGAAGTTGAATTAAATTCAACACCCTCGCCTTGTGTCGAATTAAGGGTTTGATAGAAAAATTCTTGAGGACGATTTTGTTCGTCGGTTACTAGTACTCGCGCTTGATGTCCGTCGCGTAATACTTCGGCGCGATCGCGTTCTTCATAAGCATAAATAATCAGTAAATCTCCTGGCTGACAAAGCAACGCCGCACCGCCATTAGGACAGATTTGACCGCTTCCTACATCTCCTGGAATCACATAGGTAGACCAACGTTTGCCATTATTGAGGTTGACAATATCGACTTCTTCTAAAGGTAACAATCCGACTCTATCTAATAAGTCTCGATCGATCGTGATACTACCCACATAATTAACGTTTGCCTCTGTCACTTTGACTCGATGCAACTTGGCATGCATTAATCTAATTTTTGCCATTCTCTCTATAATTTGTTTTCTTTATCATAAACTCTCGTCTAACTCGATTAATGTCTAATTTTTGACTGATTTTTGAAATAAGTGCGGACGTAAAGCTTTTTTACCAAAAATTTATTAATTTGAAAAAAATAAGCAAATTCAAGCTTGGGTCAAAATCTCGATCGCTCTTCTTCATATAATCAATAAATAAAATAGTAATTTTGCTCGGTAAAATATAACACTAGATTGGTTGTTAATCATAAATATAACTTTCAAACAATAACTACTTTATATTTAAAGTGAGCGAAGTTGAGTAATTTGAATTTTGCCATAATTACACCTAGCTATACTCCAGACTTTGAAAGATGTCGTTTGCTCTGTCAAAGTGTAGAAAAGTATCTCGATCCTTCAATTAATCATTACATTATTGTCGAAAATCGTGACCTCAAACTTTTTCGTCAATTAGCAAGACCAAACACCAAAATACTTGAAGTTGAATTATTTATTCCTTGGTGGGTTAGACGCGTACCTTTTGTTAATAAAAGTTGGGTTAGTTTAAAAACTCTTCCCGTTCGTAATTGGATTATGCAGCAGATAGTCAAAATTGCGATCGCCCAACAAATAGAAGAAGAAATATCGGTAATGGTTGACTCGGATGTTGCTTTTGTGCGTCCTTTTCATCTCGAACATATCGTCCATAATGGCAAAATTAGACTTTTTCGCGATGCGATCGGCAACGATATTCAGAAAGATTGGCATCGCAAATGGCACGAATCGGCAAGTCGTTTGTTAGGTTTGCCCGATGTCGATCCGACAATTCCAGATTATATCGGTCATGTAATTTGTTGGAAGCGTTCTCATGTTATTGAGATGTGCAAACACATCGAACAAATTTCTGGCAAACCGTGGATGGAAACTCTGTTTAATACTTGGAATCTATCGGAATTTGTCTTGTATGGCATTTTTGTAGATAAAATTCTTCAAGAGCGATCGCAGCATTATTATGAACCAGAAAATCTCTGTCACGATTATTGGTTTACTGAATCTCTCGATCGAGAACAATTACAACAATTTTTTCAAGAACTTCAACCCGAACACTTAGCAATAATGATTTCGGCTAAATCGGGAATGTCTGCACAACAGTATAGCAATTTAGTCGAACAAATTGGGCATGGTTATTAGATTGGTGTTACTATTTTTTCGATCGATTAAATAGTAATTATGTTGTGGAAGATAATGATTTTTGTCAAAAATACGTTCGATTATCTTGGCAATTTCCAGATAATTCTTTGTCAGTTCGAGAGTTAATTGTCAATTTTTTGGAAGATTATATCGATCGGCTTTTGCTAAAAAAAACGATCGAAAATATCGATTTCTTGAAAGTAAAAACATCGATCGCTAAAATTAAAATACATCGTTTACGAGACAATTCCAATATTATTTATCGCTGCGCGATCGCTTATCAATTAGCACCAATTCTGTCATTATCTCCTCTAGAAGTTGCACGACAAATAATCGAATTTGCAACAACAATTGAATCAGATTTTTCAGAAAAAGATCGGCAAATTTTAGCGATCGAAATCTCTCCTTCAGGCTGGATCGACTTTTGCTTAGACGAGCTATTTTTAGCTAATTGGCTACAAAAATTTGAGCAGGTACAAGGAACTGCATTTACTCCCTACTCCCTATTCCCTATTCCCTTTCCCATACAATATGCTCATGCGCGATGCTGTTCTTTGCTGAAATTGGGAGAACGAGTAAAATTAATTGAATTGAAAGATCGAGAATTTAGACAAGCTGTTTGGCAAATACAACATCCTTTATCCATTCCTTGGTTGAACGAGAAAGGAAATTTTC
>JBOFLQ010000161.1:0-4152 GCA_051657945.1 Xenococcaceae cyanobacterium
CGAAATCGGCATTTTATATAATCGCAGCGATTTTAAGAAAATATTACAGCCTGGTACGTACACTTATTTTGGTAAACATTGGCAAGTACAAACCTACGACCTCAATCAAGCAGAAGCAAAACTTGACAACTTAGAATTGCTGCTTAGAAACCACGGTGAGGAGTTAGAAGAACATCTTTTAATCGTGCGGACTGAATTTAATCGCGTTGCTTTGTTGCGTTTGGGTCGAAATTGGGTTAGCGTTGCACCCGATCGATTACGAGCTTTTTGGCGCGGTTTTATTGAAGTAGAAATTTATTTTTTTAATTTGGAAGAAAGTTTTGAATTACCCGCCGAGTTTGTCAGACAATTACGAGGAGTTAATATAAACGGACTGAGAAAGTTTCAAATCTCTGAATCTGAAATCGGTTTGCTGTATTTAGATAAAAACTTTGTACGACCCCTCGAACCAGGTGAGTATGCTTTCTGGTCGATCGATCGGGATGTTACGGTTAGAAATCTGAGTACAATTGTCCCTAATCCAGACTTTCCCCTCGAAGATGTGCTAGTTGAAAAACATCCAGACTTTGTGGCAGCTTACTGCGAAAGCCTACAGTTACAAGATCGTCAGGTAGCGATCGCGCGCGATCGGGGTAAAGTTATTTCTATCCTTCCGCCTTGCAGTCGCAAGCTATTTTGGAAAGGTGTTGAAGTTGAAACGATCGACATAGGCACAGACGCAAAATTATCATCTCGCCTGAGTGCAGAATTAATTTCTAGTTTGCCAGAAGTAGCAATGTTAACTCGCAATTGTTTGCACGTTTGCGAAGTTCCCGCGCAGCATGTTGGATTACTTTATATCGATCGCGAATTTCAAAGCCAACTTCCACCGGGTATACATGCCTGGTGGCTGTTTGGGCGTTCTTTTCAAACACAAATATTCGATTTGCGCCAGCAAAGTCTAGAGGTGTCGGGACAAGATATCCTTTCTAAAGATAAAGTGCCTTTGCGTTTGAATTTGACTGCTGGTTTCCGTATACTCGATCCTCTTTTGGCTCAAAATAGTTTATCGGATGTGACTGGCTATTTATACAAAGAGTTACAGTTTGCTTTGCGCGGTGCAGTAGGTGAAAAAACTCTAGATAATTTGCTCGAAGATAAAGGCGCGATCGATCGTAGCATTGCCGATTATATTCGCTCTAAAACCTCAGACTATGGCATTGGAATCGATTCGGTTGGTGTCAAAGATATTATTCTCCCAGGCGAAATTAAAACGATTCTCAGCAAAGTTGTCGAAGCTGAAAAAGCTGCCCAGGCAAATGTCGTTCGTCGTCGCGAGGAAACTTCCGCTACTCGCAGTATGTTGAACACTGCTAAAGTGATGGAAGATAATCCTGTCGCCCTGCGCTTAAAGGAATTAGAAATTTTGGAGAGAATTGCCGAAAAAATTGAAAAAATTCAAGTTAATGGCAGTTTGGATAGTATTTTAACCGAGTTAATCCGTATTAATCCCCAACAATAGCTAGAAACGAGCGAGTTAGAATCGCTTTAAAATGGAGTCCAAAAATCATCTGGGGTATCAAATTTTTCTCTTTGTTCTTCCCATAAATCATTTACTTGTCTAACTATTGTGGGAAAGTCAGCAAATTGCTGACTTTCTCGTTCGATTTTCCAGTAATAATCGTTAATTAAACTTTTGTCTTGGCAGTTAGCTAACAATTGCTGCCAAGATTGTTTCCAAATTTCTGCTTCTTTTTGATGGGCGATTTTTAATTGTAGCTTAGCTTCTTCTGTTTGAAATTGTGGCGATTTATTAGCCCAAGCTTGTTGTAATTCAAGCAAAATTTCTGGTGGATAGTGTTTGCTATGATTTTCCATTTCATAGCGTAACATTGCACCCAATTTCTCAAATTCAACTACGTCTTTACAGTTGGCGATCGCTGTCAATCCTTCTTCAAACCACAAAGGCAAACTTCTATAACTAACAAATTTTGCGCCTTTGGCGATGATTTTGACGCATATTTGGCAAGACCAATAGTCAATTCTTTCAATTTCTTGCGGATTAATCCTAAATAAATTGGCAATTTCTTGTTTGACTCTTTCTATCTGCCATTGAGAGGGATCGATCGCCCCACCTTCGACCAAACTCAATTTTTTCAGCATTTAGTGTGATTTCACCTCAATCTTATTTAATTAATGTTAGAGGATATAAATTAAGCAAAAGTTAGGAAATCAAGCTTTGATGACAGTTCGTCAAGATACAATCTGGAAACAATTCTTACAACCAATCTTTCAATTAGTTGTCGATACCAAACAATTGAAGCAATTATACGAACAGATCGATTGGCAACAGGGCAGCGATCGCTTTAAATCATCAGATTTGGTATATCCTCATTATTATGCTAATGTCAATTTTCACGGTATTAATGGCGGCTATCTCAATCCAGAAGCGGCAATTACTTACGATCCAGTAACACAATATGCTTTACCACCTAATGAAACTTGGGTGCGTCAAGCGGCGATCGATAAGATTGGCGGACAACCGAATCGCATTCTCGATTTAGGCTGCGGTACTGGTTCGACTACTCTAATGTTAAAACAAGCATTTCCTCAAGCAGAGGTAATCGGACTAGATTTATCTCCCTACATGCTAGTTATGGCAGATTACAAAGCCAAACAAGCGGGTGCTGAGATTGAATGGATTCACGCTAAAGCTGAAGCAACCGGTTTTCCTAAAGAAAGATTTGATTTAGTTACCATGTCTTTGCTGTTTCATGAAACTCCCGCGATCGTTTCTGGCGCAATTTTGCAAGAGTGTTTTCGCATTCTCGTACCTGGAGGAAGCGCGATCGTCTTGGATGGAAACCAAAAAACCCTACGTCAGACGGAATGGTTGACCAACATTTTTGAAGAACCTTACATCAATAATTATGTAGAAGAAAGCGTCGATGCTTGGATGGGGGCGGCTGGATTTGAAGCAGTGCAAACAGACGATGTCTGGATGGTACATCAAGTAACCAGAGGATTAAAACCTCTTGTTGTCAAAGATACTAGTTTTTTAAATGCGACGCAAACCTTGCCTAAAAATTTTGAAGAAGTTCTCGAACCAACATTTGGGGCAATCTAAAGCTTGTTTTTAACTCCAATCTTGTTGGTCTTTGCTTTCATTGCGAGTTTTATAAACTGGGCTTTGAGTGTGAATTTGTAAGGTTTTTTGATAAAGTTGCTCTTCTGTCAATTGCCACCGATCTAAGACTGAATCTAAGTCTTGTTGAATATCTCTAGCCCCTGGAAAGCCTTGATATCGCATCCTCAGACGGGCAAGTTCGGCTAAATTACGGTTGTTTGATTCTTCTTGTAGAAGTTGCTTGACAATCTGACGATCTTTTTTTTCTAGTGGGTGGGTTTGGTCTCGATCGCTGGCAGGACTCATAATTTTATTTTCGGACAATTTTATTCGCTTTTTTGTATTTTACAATAATACAATGGCACGACAAAAGAAAAGATAATTGCTATGAAATCTCAGTTTGAATATAGTAGCTTTTCTAACCAACAAGAAGCACAACAGTTTATCGAGATTGCCTCTCAGTGTTTTGGCGGTTCTTCTGATGATGAGCAACGTTATTTGGATTTAATTGGAGGTGAAAACTTTCGTGTGATTCGTCGATCGCAAAAAACGATCGGCGGATTGGCAATTTATCATATGGGGCAATGGTTTGGGAGTCAGTCCGTTCCTATGGCAGGGATAGCTGCTGTGGCTATAGCACCAGAATATCGCGGTAGTGGTGCGGCATTTGAATTATTGAAACAAACATTGTTAGAACTTCAAAGTTCGGGAATCCCAATTTCCACTCTCTATCCTGCAACTCAAGTGCTTTATCGGAAATTAGGTTACGAACAAGGGGGAAGCAGATGTGCTTGGGAATTACCTACCGAAAGTATTAGTTTGCAAGATCGAGATCTTGAAATGCGTAGCGTCAATCCTTCTGAATACAAAATTTTTAAGCAGATTTACCGCCAACAAGCTCAATATTATAACGGTAATTTAGACCGCGATCGCGCCATTTGGGAACAGATTATCGAATCGTCGCACGAAAAAACAATTTATGCCTATTTAATTGGTTCTGAAAGTAAACCTGAAGGTTATATTATTTATACTCAAACTCGCATTGG
>JBOFLQ010000162.1:0-6325 GCA_051657945.1 Xenococcaceae cyanobacterium
TGAAAAAACAACCAACAATCAGAGTACCAGTTTTATCGCCAACGGGTGAACCGTTAATGCCTACAACCTCGGCACGAGCTAGGAAATGGATAGCTGTTCGTCTTGCCAAGCCAGTATGGAACGACCTAAATATCTTCTGTGTCCAATTACTTGTAGAACCAAGTAGTACTGATACTCAAGAAATAGTAGCATCAATAGATCCAGGTAAATTATTTAGTGGAGTAGCAGCAGTCAGTAAAAAAGCTGTACTATTCACTGCTCATGCAGTCTTACCATTTAAACGAGTTATGGCTAGAAAGCAAGCGCAGAAAATACTGCGTCGTGCTAGAAGAGGAAGGCGTATTAATCGCAATATTTCTTTTGCCAGCAGAGCGCATCGACAGAAGCGATTCGACAACCGAAGAGGTAACAAATTACCTCCTTCGATTCGTGCTAATCGTCAGTTAGAACTAAGAATTGTTCGAGAGATAGCCAAGTTATTTCCTGTCACTGAAATAGTTTATGAATACGTCAAAGCCAAAGGAAACAAAGGCTTTAGTCCAGTTATGGTTGGTCAGCGTTGGATGCTAGAGCAGCTATCTGGTATTGTGCCTACCTAACGGATAATGTTGAATTGTATTTTGAAGAAGAAGCTGTTTAGTTTACATCTTCGAGTTTAAAATTAATAGCAATAATCATCCCTTTTTTTCCCGATTGAGACTTATCGAATTTCCATTCACGAGCTTTATCAATTGCTGCTTCATCTAACTCGGTATGACCGCTAGAACTGGCAATTTTAACATCCATTACATTGCCTTCAGCATCGATATCAATAGAAACTCTCACTTTTCCCTCTATTTCTTTCTCTCTGGCATCATCTGGATAATCGGGTTTGGGGCATTCAATACAACTAACCTTTCCTCCCGATCCATCGCCTCCAGTGCCTCCCTCACCACCAACTTCATTACCTGCTTTAGCTAACGGATCGTCACTACCAGTTCCCCCAACTTGACCGCCAACTTGACCGTTATTAACTGTAGAAGAAGTACCAGGATTATTATTTGGTATGGCGAATGAAGAGTTTGGATTCGATTGAGTTAAGAGATTGTTATTTGGTAATGGTGCTTCTGTTGGTAGGGGTTGAGGTTCGGGGCGTGGTAGGGGAGGTAGGGGAGGAAGAGGGCGTTTGACGATTTCTGGTGGTGGAGTTGGTGGCTGTGGTGTTGGTGGCGGCGCGATCGGTTCATTTTTAATCATCGGTTTGGGGGTTGGCGCGATCGGTTTGGAAACTTTTGCTACTGATGGCGAAGATTTGAGTGTAGGTTTCTTTCCGTCGCCGCCACGAGCGACTTTTTTGATGACTGGTTTGGGAGCTATTTTTTTCGCTTCTACTTTGGGAGGTATTAATTTGGGTTTTTCTGGTTGAGGTAGCTTTGGTGGAGGTATCTGTTTTTTTTCTGGTTCGATCGTCAATACTTCAATTGGTTCTTTAACAATTTCTGGCGTGTTATGCCTGGGTAAGTTAGCCCCAAAAGCCAAAGCTGCTAAATGCAGAGCGATCGAAATAGGTACAGTCCACGTCAAAAGTTTTGTATCCCGTTTTTGCTCTTTTTCTCGCTGCTGTGTGGCAATTTGGGAAAGGCTCATGATTAATGACAGTAATTGTTAATACAGACTGTCAAAATTATCCGATCGAACCACAATAAAAATCAATAGCTTGAAAAACCTTTAAGAAATCTTTGGCAAGTTAATTTACGATTAATCTTCTCAATATTAATAAATGTAACTAAAGTCTTTTAAAATCCCAAATATAAATAAATAAAAAGCAAATAAAGGCAAAAAATTCCAAAAGTGAGCGAAATAAAGTTACTTGACAAAAGTTCTTATTAGACTTAAATTTCAAAGTTTAGGAGTCAATCCAAACATAGTGCGCTCGTGTTTTAGACTGTTATTAGTTTCCAGCGCGATTGAGTTCAAGATTTTACAGATTTCGGAGCAAGCAAATGTTAACTAGTAGTTTGAGTCTCTTTAAAGCAGGCGGGGTAGTTATGTGGCCACTGCTTATCTTTTCGATCGCGGCATGTGCTTTTGTAATCGAGCGAATCGTGTTCTGGTCGAAAATCAATCGCAGACAAGGACGACTGGTTAAAGAAGTTTTGGGGCTATATCAGCATCAACCCGACATAGTTCCCGATAAACTGCGAAAAAACAGAGATTTGCCAATGGCAAGAATTTTTATGGCAGCAGTAGAGTTAGAAGAACCAACACCAGACGAATTTCGCTTGGCATTAGAGAGCGAAACTCAAGCAGAAATTCCCTTACTCAAACGTTTTAATAATGTTTTCGAAACAATTATCAGTCTTGCTCCCTTACTTGGATTATTAGGTACGGTTTTGGGATTGATTCAATCTTTTGCTTCTCTTAATATTGGCGATGTAGGTGGAGAAAAAACCGCAGGGGTTACATCAGGTATTAGTGAAGCATTAGTTTCTACAGCATCTGGTTTGGTAGTAGCAATTTTTGTACTGATGTTTGCTAATGTTTTTCGTAGTATGTATCAACGCCAGATTGCCCAGATTCAAGAGCATGGAGGACATTTAGAATTACTCCACCGCCGCCACTACGAAAGAAGTCTCAAAGCCCAGGGATTAGGGGTTAGGGGATAGGGAACAGTAATGAGTAATGAGTAATGAGTAATGAGTTAACAGCCAATATTTACTTACTACTTGTTACTTACTACTTGTTACTTTTGCCCGTTGCCCGTTGCCTATTCCCTCCTATTCCCTAAATTATGCGTATCCCACCAGAACAAGACAGTCCTCCGCAAATTAACATCGTGCCGATGATCGATGTCATTTTTGCGATTTTGACATTTTTTATTATGTCTACTTTGTTTTTAAGCCGTACTGAAGGTTTATCAGTCAATTTACCCAGTGCAGCAACGGGTAAAACTCAGGAACAAACTAAAATAGTTATTACCATTAGCGATCGAGGAAACTTAGCATTAAACAAACAAGATATTCAACTCGAACAACTAGAACCAAAAATTAAAGAATTGATGGGACAAAATACTGAAGCAGTAGTAATTATTAATGCTGACAAAAAAGTCGAACACGGTCGAGTTGTCGGTGTTATGGATAAAGTCAGACAGATTGACGGTGCTAAGCTGGCGATCGCGACTGAGCGTCCCTAGAAGATTTCTACTGTTAATTTTTTGCTCGAAAAATCCCAAAAGCAGAGGTATAACCATGTAAAAAAGTATTACCTCCGACAGGGCCAATTTCTCCGTTACAAAAGAAACCCAATAGAGGAATATTGCCAAGATAGCGAGAAAATAATTCGGAGTCGAAATTAGGTTTGCCATACAAATTTTTTCCCCTACCCACACAAGAAAACATTAAAGCCCCAGCAGCAGGTGATTTGTTTGGTTTTTGATAGTTTTGCAACAGCAATTCAAGATCGGTTGCAGAAGCGTCAGCATCGCGCAAATGAAATTGAATGCGCTGACCGGATCGCACGCGATCGCCAATGGCAATTGCTCCCGTATTGGGATCTACTCCCAGCAGATTGCGGATCAAAAAATCGCCTTGTCCTAGCTGAGATTTGAACTCATCTCTGACGATTCCGACAAATAAAGAATTTTCTACCAGCTTTTTATCCTTGTCGTTGAGATTGTTAATTAAATCGCGCAAAAATTCTAGAGGCGATCGGGGATTAGATGGTTCGCCAATTTTGGTTAGAGAAGAAATAATATTGCGTTCTCCTTCAGCTACTTGATAGAGACAGTCGATCGGGCGACAACCCTGAGCTACAATCGTCTCAACTTCAATATTGCCACTAAGGGCGATTCCGATCGCCCCTTCTGAAGTCCAATAATCTCCAGCAACATTTTTGGCGTAATAAAATAGAGTAGGTTGAGCCATCATCGAACTAACGCTCGCCAAACCACCGATCGTCACCGAACCGGGATAGGCAAAATCTAATCCTTGCAACAACTCATTAATTTTCGACGCAAAAGGTTCTGCCAGTAAAATAAAATCGGGCTGTTCTTCGGGAGCAACGCCGATTATGTCGATCCATGCTTCTGGAGAACTATCTAAATCCGGTAATTGTTGGGGTGAAATTTTGAAACTATCGAGCTTTACTCCTGGCAAACTAGCTACGCTCAAACTTAAAGCAACATTTTCTTCAACTTCTACTGCATGGAGGCTAGCATCCATACCGATAATACCGGCACCGCTACAACCAATTAAAACTGGAATCGGCAAACGCTCTAAAAGTAAAGGAACTAAACGAGCGTAATCGCTAGCAAAAGCTGAAGAGACAAAAATAATTCCCAAATCGATCGGAGTCGATAAAGATTGCTTGAGGCGATCGACCACTTCTGTTACTGCTGCCTCTAAAGATGGACGAGTTGAGATAGCATTAAGCCACTGAAACTGGTTATTCATTATCTTTGTTCAATTCAGGATGTTTGTTTTCGATTGCGCGTTTCCAAGCACGCTTTGCGATCGCCTTTTTATTTATGAATTAGGATACTAGCAAATTTTTACTCTTTCTGTTTACTCTGCTTGTATTTACTCGTATGTTAATATTGCAAAAGATAAAAATAAATACAAAGCTACGTAGCTTTGTAAGATACAAATAAATCTAATCTATGTCTACAGTCAGAATAAATAGAGAGAGCTTTTAAGGCGCTAAGCAACTTGATACTCAGATCTGATTGTATTTGAAAACTGACGGGGATAACTAAAACAATGAGCAACATCCAAGATAAAATCGAACAAGAACGCCAACAAGCTAGAGCTGTCTGCAACACTGAAGGAGAAAATTCAGAAGGATGCGCTGTAGCCTGGGATAATGTTGAAGAATTGCAAGCAGAGGCAGCTCACCAGAAACAAAATCAAAAAAGCAAAAGTTCTTTAGAGCAATATTGCGATAACAATCCCGATGCGGATGAGTGTCGCGTTTATGAAGACTAAAAACTGACAGTTTTAAAACTGACTAAATGTTTGGATATTGACGAATCCCCGTTCTAAAAAGACGGGGATTTTAACTTAAATTCTAGCGGGAGCATCAAGCAGCAACTAGCCAATTTTCCGCATCTTCCCAACCCAAACCCTTACGAACGATTTCGGGTTCATCATTAGTTAAATCTAAAATGGTCGAAACATCGAAACCTGCTTCTCGATCGTCGTCGATAATAATATCTACTTGATTTTCCAAAGCGTCAAATAATTTTGCTTTTTCTAGCGCGATTGGAGGTAAATTAATATCTTCATCTGGTAAATGAGCGGAAGCAGAAATAATTGGATTGCCAAGTATTTCGATAATTTCTTGACAGAATGGGCGATCGGGAACGCGAATACCGGTTGTTTTTCGTTTTGGATTCATCACCAGCTTAGGTACAAGTTTAGTTGCTGGCAATAGAAAAGTATATGGCCCAGGAATTAAACGCTTCATAATTCTATAGCTGCGATCGCTTACCAGAGCATATTCAGAAATATTTGATAGAGAAGAACATAAAAAAGTGAGAGGCTTATCGTTAGATAATTGTTTTAGTCTCCTAACTCGTTCCACTGCCGATTTAGAATTTAAATCGCAGCCGATCGCATAGACAGTATCGGTAGGATACAACATTAGCGCACCTTTATGAAGTGCTTCGACAATTTCTTCAAGGGAACGTCTTTGAGGATTGTCTGGATGGATAGAGTAGAAAGTAGTCATAGTTTTACATCCTTATGAACAAGTTTGCTTATTTAGAGTGTCCAACTGGAATTGCTGGCGATATGTGCTTGGGTGCGCTGGTAGATATCGGCGTACCTTTAGAGTATTTGCTTTTGAAGCTTAAAAAATTGGGTATAGACCAGGAATATCAACTAAGAGCCGAAAAAGTCCCTAAAAATGGTCAGATAGCTACAAAAATTCACGTAGATTTACTACAAGATCGCGAAAAACATGACCATCATCATCACCATCATCATCACCACCATCATCATCCTCCCGCCAGACACCTACCCGAGATCGAACAACTGATTGAAGCAGCCAATCTTCCCCCAAAAGCATCAGCATGGAGTTTAAAGATTTTTCGGCTCTTAGCAGTGGCAGAAGGAGCAGTTCACGGCATTGCACCAGAACAAGTTCATTTTCATGAAGTTGGTGCTACTGATGCCATTGTAGACATTGTCGGTACTTGTTTGGGTTTAGATTGGCTGGGTATCGATGAATTGTATTGTTCGCCAATGCCCACGGGTGGCGGTATTGTCAATGTCGCTCACGGTCGATTACCAGTACCAGTACCAGCCGTTTTAAAATTATGGGAAATGCGCCAAGTTCCAGTTTACAA
>JBOFLQ010000163.1:0-2515 GCA_051657945.1 Xenococcaceae cyanobacterium
GGACGACACAATAAACTCTTAGCGACTTGAAGCATACAAATGCCTGTATTGTTAAAAGATTTTTGATATTGCAGGTTGGATTGAATTACTTGAATGAGAGACAAACCAGCAAATTGAATTACCCGTTTGAGAAAATCGGGACGGCGATCGAGTATTTCTGGAAAATTGTTCAAATACGAAGTTATTAACGCATACAGCGAAGGTTTAATTTTTTCTAGAGGAGTCATCGCCATGGTTAAAGCTTCATCGATCGAGATCGACTTACTAACAACTAGACTACTCAACCATAAAGTTAAATAGCTGCCAACTAACATACCCAAATCGAAACTCGGATCTCCCCATTCCGAACGTTCCCAATCGATTAATTTGAGAGGTACTCGATCGCTATCTTGGGAGATGCTATTTTCCCAATCTTCGGGAATCAATAAATTGTTTAACTTAAGGTCGTTGTGTGCCAAACAACAGGGTTCGATCGCATCAGATAGTTCGGCGAGTGCCTTACCAAGGCTGTCGTAGCGTTGGTAGAGAACTAAAAATTTCAAACCATCTGAAGGTACTTGTCCGAATATTTCTGGTTCGACTCTACGCAGATCGCGCAGCGTATTAGCGGCAGGATCGTAAGCCGATGTTTGCGATCGTCCTACAAAAAACTCTTTAAACTTTTCAGAATCTAAACTCGCACGATGAAATGTAGCGATCGTCGCACCGATAGATGTAGCGATCGGGACGGGAAATTCATTTTCTTTGCCGTAAAACTCGCCTAAATTACGATAATCTTTGAAGTAATTGACGATTAAAATCGAATTTTCTTCGTCATAAAAAGGAATCGAAGGCAACCAATCACTCCAGTTGTTTGCTTCGGGAAACTGAGCGACTAATTCTTGAATGCGCCATTCTCTAACAAATTCTTGTTGCGATTTTCCTTGACGATCGTGGGGTTCTTGTTTGACTAAAAGATGGCGATGGCTTCGCACTCCCGAAGGGAGATCGTCTGGAAAAGTAACCAGCAAGTTAAAATTTTTGGCGACTTTGGATTCTATTTTGCCAGCTTTACTCTCAGCAGGGGTACAAAAACCTTTATCGCTCAAATAATCAAAAACATTTTTTGCACTTAGTAAAAATACCATATATAAATGTCGCAAGATAAAGAATATACAGCAATCCTAATTGATTCACAAATAACTTATGATTAAATAAAAAAAATTGCTAATTATTAAAAAGCCATTTTTTTGAAGCTACAGTTAATTTATAAATCAATTAGGATTGCCGTATTGCTGTATTGTTGATGAGGAATAAACACAACTAGCAATTGACTTAGTTCAATTCAAATAGATTGACTTAGTGGTCAAATAAGGCAAACATTCAAAATTAAATTATGACGTTATTGCCAAGACTACGAGCAACTGTATAGGCAGTGCCGTAGAATTTCAAACCTTTCAAATCTTGGACGTTCAAATTTTCTGAATCATCACTAGAATAGCGTTTGCCAACACTATTGGCTGCACTATTCAAATTAAGACTCTTACCAAGTTTAAAACTCGGTATTTTAATGAAAATGTCGTCATCTGTTCCAGCACCTGATAGAAGATTTAGATCTTCATCTGTTAGTTCTTCCAAAAAACTTTCACCATCGTGAAATAAATCCGAACCAACAGGAGATAACTCTGTTATTTTGAGTTCAGCCATGAGGTTTTCTCCTTTAGATAGTTGCAATTAATTCCGTAATTTCCATCTGGGAGAGCCAAAACCGACTTTTTACCCTCCATCCACTTCAGCTATTTATTGGAGAAAACTTCTAAAAGTTTAAACTCAAACACTTTTAGACCAGGTAAGTATGAGTTATTCAATATCCGCGTTAGTTTTATAATTATCTAACTCGATTTATTGAAAATTGAGAGTAATTTCCAATCGCTGGGACTTTGAGTATTTAAAAAGTTTTGATTCTCCCAGAATGTTCGATTTGCATTGAATGTCAATTGCCGTTGTGATAATATTCAAAGCGAGTAGATAATTTTTATCGGCTGATTAATCAGATTAGTCTCGATTAAGTTTTCAGCCAATAAAAATTTTTATTTTTTACTTGTTGAGTTAGCAACAGTGGTTAGCCTCACTGCTTGCTAACCATCAAGCAAAGTTACCGTTACCAGCAGTAATGTTGACTTGGTTGCCGTTGGTGTTACCAACACTAATTCCTACTTGTCCGCCGTATCCATAGTAAGGATAGTAACCACAATAGTAGTGACCACCTTCAACATCGCCGCTTTCAGAGTCGTTCAAATCAGCGAGAAAGTTTTCATTATCTTCGAATAAGTCAGATCCTGCGGGTTCTAAGTTGGAAATATTGAGGTTAGCCATTGTTGTTCTGCTGGAGTTTTAATGTGTTTAGTAGAGTTGGACAAAGCAATTAAGTCTTTAAATTGCTTAGAAAGCTTTTAGCGATCGATTATTATTTTTTATTGACGTTGCCAAAGCTGATGTTGACTTGGTTGCCATTGGTGTTACCGATGCTGATTCC
>JBOFLQ010000164.1:0-22304 GCA_051657945.1 Xenococcaceae cyanobacterium
CAACCCACCGAATTTTGGGGGAAGCAGCCTTTGCTGCACTCAAAGATGGAAATATGCTCGGTTCTCGCTTGTTACTAGTTCCTTAATACTCAAGGGGCTAGCATCAAACCCTAGTCCCTAGCCTAAGCGCCCCTAGTCCCTAATCCCTAGCCCCTTTGAAGATTAAGGAACTAGTAACAAGCGAGAACCGAGCATATTTCCATCTTTGAGTGCAGAAAAGGCTGCTTCCCCCAAAATTCTGTGAGTTGAGGTGGTTGGATGGATGCCATCCCAAAATAAATAGCGATCGGGATTGTTGCAAATACTACTTCCAGAAAAACAGGCATCGATAACATTGTTGAAGTTAAACTTGCTTGGATTGGCGATCGCTTCTCGATATAGCCGATGGGCATCTAGCGTAACGATTTGAAGATCGGGATATTTTTGCTGTAATTGCTTGAGCGATCGCCTCAAAATTTGATTGTGTGCTTCGATTAAATTACTAAGTGTTGCGGAATTTGTTTTGTTTCGAGTGGCTGGTAACTTTCCCAAATCTGGTAAGTTTGCCACTAAAATTTTTTGAGCGCCCTTTGAGGCAAGTGAAGCGATCGCCGAGACTATATTTTCGATCGCTAGATTAACATTGGTAACTCCCTGCAAATAATCATTTGCTCCAACCCAAAGCACAAAGAGAGCATCTACATTTATCTGCCGATTTTGTTGAGAAAAAGAACGAATTTGAGCTTGCAAGTTAGGAACGAGATTGTTGCCAGTGATGCCACTGGTAGCGCCTCCCCAGGCAAAATTATTAATTTGTGTGGAGGTGAGATTAAGGCGATCGCTTAAATATTCTATCCAAATACGACCGTTAGAATAACGCCCCTGAAAATAAGGAGGATTTGGCGGGTAGGTTTTTCCCGTTACTTGATATACGTTTCCTAAATCGGACAAACTATCGCCAAAAACAATAAGTTTTTGAATCGCTTGAGGCTCTTTATTTGAAATCATTAATGTTGCTACAAAAACTAATAGTGTGAGAATTATTGCCAGATAAAATTTTTTCAAATTTTTTTTTGCCGATTTCGATCGCAGCAAAAAGAGGGAGGATAAATTCAAGAAAGTTCCTTCCCTCTTTTTTTTTATTCAACTTTAGAAATCGATGTTCTTATAATTTAGTATCAAAAAATTTGTGGGCGATCGACCTCAGTCTCAAGATGTAATCTGTATTTAGTTGAGCTTCCACTTTTTGGTTTTTGTCCCTGCTGGTTGAGGTTGTTGCAATTTATTTTCTGCTTCTTGCTTGTCTAGGTAAGGCAATTTAAAAATGATGCCAGCAAACAACCAATAATAAACTGCTACTGGATCTGTATCGAGAGGATACCAGTAGGGAAAATAACTAATAATTAAAACAAACACCCAAAAACTAGCCCCAAAACTACGCAGATTTTTGTCTTTTAGAGAACGATAGTCTTTATAAGAAAGCATAGTTAAATGCGTCACAAAAATCATAAAAGCCAATAGACCGATATAACCAATTTCAAATAGAATTTTTGGATGAAAAGTTTCGATTAAAGCAACACTACCAAAAGCACGAGTAGAATTTGTTCCCTGTCCCAAACCCCTTCCCAAAATGCCTCGTTGTTGAGAAATTGCGAACTTAAATTGATTGACGATAAACTCTTGAGGGGGTGCGCTATTCCAACGACCGACAAAACTATCCACACGTTCTTGTACGATCGCGGGATTACTGACAGCAACTACTCCCAAGATTAAAGCTAAAGCTACACCAATAGGAATAAAACGTTTTAAATTGGTAACTTGTCCTGTCAGAATCGAAAGAGTTATGACGATCGCTGGTACTAAAGCTAAAGCAATTCTTTGACCGCAAATCACAGAATTAATAAATACCAACGCCAGCGCCGCTAAAGCACTAGTTCGCCAAAATCTGGAAGTATCGTTAAAAGCAGCAGTAAAAGCAATAAAACTATTGCCGATCAAAAACCATGCCCAGTGCCAAGGCGAAACAAAAGTTCCAGGCAAGCGAATTACTCCCTGTTCGGGAGTATATAATAATGCACCACCAACAAAACATCTTGCTTCAATACTAGTTTTGAAAAGATCGCCGCCACTAGCCCCAGTAGTACCCGTACATCTACCGCTAGCCAAAAACCAATACTGAATCAAACCCAAACAGCAACAGACGATCGTCAAAACTACCAGCAAACGCATCAGAAATAGCAACTTTTTCTTATCTTCAATCAGATAGTGCATGCAGAAAATAAGCGGCACGTAACCTAATAAAACTTTCAAACCAACAACACCTTGTAACAAAGGAATGCCATCTTTACAAGGTGTTTTAATTACTAAACCCGTATTTGGATCGAGCAGAAAAGATCCATCGGGTGCGAGTAAAAACGGCGTTGCTGAAATACTGTCGCAAGTCGGTAAAAAGAATTGCTGGATACCGTTAACTAAAAATAGCGTCAACAAACAGCAAGTCAAAATTATAGCAAGGGTGGGAAGTAATTTTTTAGGGAGTAATATCGGTTTTCTTCGTCGTTGGCATTCTCGCGCTAGGGCAATGACAGCAGGAATGTAAAAAATATCTTTACTGAGTTGAAACAGGGCGTTACCTCCCCCAACCGAGTAGGTGACAGTACCGCTAAAAGGCATGTAGATCAGGAAAAACCAAAGAGCGCCACGCGGATAGCAATAGGATAAAATCAGTGCGGGAAGAACGATCGCAATACCGATTCCGATTTTGAGATCGTACAAGCTAACAGGTACGCCGATAAGTAGAGCGAGAAAAATACAGATACCAAGCAATGAAAAGAATTTTTGACGGTCTAGTCTGGCTTGGCGTTTCTGCACTAAGATTTCTTTACGACTAAGCTTGGGCGCTTCGTCTTTTTTTTTGGTTTTTTTTGATTTGGGTTTTAGCACTGTCAGTTTTTTCAATGCTCGATCGCTTCAATCATATTCATAACTCAAAAACTCTATAAAGTCGGCTTGAGTTAATTTTTATAATTCTTTATTCCAGACTGCGATCGCTAGTTGATTTTTGTCTCTATCTGCTTTAACAAGGCTATTTTCAGTCGTTTTTCGAGGACTAGGCTCGAAAAAGTAATGTTAACTTGGTAAAAATATTTTATCAAATTTAGATATCGCTCTAAATTAACTTGCTAATGAATACTATTCGTACCGATCGAGCAAAAAATCCTTTTCCAATCATTTATATATTTATTATTAGTATTGTTTTAATTTTTTATGGTTACATTTTTCCTTCTTCTAATAATTTAATTGAAGCTCCTCCTGTTTTAGCAATGCTAGATCCCGAATTATATCAAAATGACTTTTTTGTTCGGGATATGCTTAATATAACACCACGATATTACTATCAATATCTTATTTATTTTCCAGCCAAATTAGGAATAGATTTAGCTTGGATTTATTTTTTTTATTATGTATTGGCATTTTCTTCGTTAATTATTGGATTGTTTAAAATTGGTAGAAGATTTGGTGGTTCTAGTTTATCATCAGCCTTACTAACTTTTTTAGCGCTCTTCACCACTGACACAACTATTGGTTATGTTTCTATTTTTAGAAGTGAACCTATCCCTGCTATTTTTGCGATGGGATTGACAATTTGGGGAATTTATTTTTGCTTTTGTCGAAACTGGAATTTTGGTTATTTATTTTTTGGGCTAGCTTGTGTCATACAGTTTTTGATTGGCATACTTCCAGGTCTACTTTTTTTACCTTTGCTAATTATTGACGCGAAGAAAAATAATCGTTTTGCTACTTCGATCGCATCTTTACTAATTTTGGGTTGCTTTGCTGCTTTAGTTTATTTACCTATGATTTTTACGGGTAATACTGACAACAAAATAATTAGTAATACAGATTTTGTTTATTTTTATGGATATATTCGTCATCCCCATCATATTATTATTTCTAGTTTTAGGTTCAAAAATTGGCGAAATTTTCTTTTATTTATATCAGGCGGTATTTTAATTATTAAATCTACCAAATGGCTCGATCGAGAAGATAAAAATAGTTTATTAATTATCATTGCCGCTTCATTTTTAGCTCTTGGCTTTGGCTATATTTTTGTAGAACTTTATCCCTCTTCTTCGTTTGCAAAACTTCAACTAGCCAGAACTACACCATTTGCAGTATTAATGGTATTAATTGCGGTTAGCGTCATCATAAACGAGCATTATCGCCTAAGAAACATAGCAATTTGTTTGCTTCTGTTAATAACACCGATCGTCAATAACGGTACAATTCTTTTTTTCGCGATCGCCTTTAGCTTGTTATTTTTAAAAGAACAAAGTAGTTTGACTTTTACTCGTTCCAAACTGGCAATTTCTATAACTATATTATTAGTACTAGTCTTAATCGCTTTCAATCCACCAACTTTTTCACTTGTAGAAATTGTCGCTCGCCTGTTAAATAAACTTATTCCACTGGCTATTTTAACTTTACCTTTTATTATTGAAGAGTTTCTTGGTAATAGTCGTCAACTCAAAATTGCTATTTATACTTTATCTTTTGTTTCTTACAGTTTTTTAAGTTTGAGTTTATTCAATTTGTTACCTAAAAATATCTCAAATTTTGTCTTAAATAAAATTACAGTTAATAAAATTAATGACGATAATATTACCAAAATAGCTCTTGAATTTCGTCAACTGACTCATAAAGATGCAACAATTTTAATTCCTCCTTCTTTGACTCAATTTAGATGGTATTCACAACGAGCGGTTGTCTTTGATTTTCGTAGTTTTCCTTACACCGATCGCGGTATTCAAGAATGGGCAAAACGCCTGAAAATGTTTTCGGGAGGAGACTCTTATTTAAATTCACCTCAAGATTTAGATTCTGTCTACAGTCAATTTAGCGATCGCGATTTACTCAATCTTGCCAAAGAGTTTAACGCACAATATATTTTGACTCGTTCTGATTGGCATACAAATTTTCCAGCAGAGGCGATCGCTAAAGAAGGTAAATGGACAATTTATCAACTTAAGAATCGAGAAAAAAAAATCTAAAATCTCGTTAGGTTGGGTGATTTTTAATATACATATACTTATACAACAGAAAAATATTTTTCAAGATTGCCTATCTTCTGATTAGATTAGATCGCACTTCAAGCGAATTTTTTACAGTAAAAATTATCTTTTGAGTGCGATCGATCTCAATCGATTTTTGGATTTCACACGGATGTATTTGATTAATTAACATTGCAAAATAAAGCTAGACCTCAATCTAACGATTTGGTCTTCAATAAAATACTATTTTTTGTCAATGTCAGACGATTCGCAACGAAATTCAGCTTTTAATGCTGCTGCTAACTCAAAAATTTATCACGCCAAACTAGAAGATATTGCCCAGTTTACTCCAGAAAAAATCAATCATATCTCTAGAGGCGGAATACGCGAAGGTTTAGGAAAAACGGCAGAGCAAAGTCAGCAAATGATCGATCGAATTCCACCTTCTCAAAGAGCGGGAATTGACGGACAATCTGCTGCCGATAATGTCAAAAACTATTTATCCGATAAAGATGCCAGTCATATCGTATCTCATAAACATGGTGGATCTAGTCATCCCGATAATATGACATGGGAAAATAAATCGTTAAATCGCTCTCGTGGCGAGCGCGATATGACTGCACCAGAGCAAATTAATTTAAATGTTAAAGCAGGATTCGATAATTTTACTGGTGCTTTAAAAGCTGGGATTGAAGCTGCACCAAAAGGCGCTGCGATCGGTGCAATTGCCACTGCACCACTTTCTATGCTTAGAAACGGTTTGCGGGTTGTACGAGGCGAAATATCTGCAACAGAAGCAGCGATCGAAACAACAAAAGAGACGGCGATCGGTGGTGGAGTTGGTGCTGTATCGGCTTTTACGATCGTAACGGTTGCAGCAGCTTGCCCTCCTGTTGCTGTAGCACTAGCAGCAGTTGCGCCCGCTTTAATGGTTGCTGGTGGTGCTGGTATGGTTTACGAGTTTTTTAAAATTCTCGACGAACACAAGCAACAAGTAAAAGAATACTACGAATCGATGACTCAGCAACAACTGCAATATTTGAGTCAAGTTGAAGATGAATTAATCTACGAACACGAAAAGACATTATCTTTTTTCGAGCGATCGCAAGAATTGAGTGAAGAAATTATTAATCGTCCTCGTGAAGCTGGTGTTGAAGGTGCTTTGAAGCGATATATGGAAACTAGTGCGATCGCTCAGTCTTTGGAAACTCGATCGAACGAATATAAATCGATCGAAGATTCCAAACAAAATTTTCTAATTACTGAATAAAAATTAGGGGTTATTTTATGTTTCCTTTTATTATTCCAGCATTATGTGCGGCGGTTGGTGCTGCTGCTGGCGCGATCGCGAAGCGTCTCCTTCGGAGAATCGCTGCTCATTCTTCTGGTGAAAAAGACAGGCAAAAAGCAAAACACCTCAACCAAGTAAACAATGATTTGATTAACAAGCGAAACGATTTAGAGAAACGATATCATCAACTTTCTGACAGAAGTAAACAAGAAATTAATGATTATCGACGTAAATTAATTAATTCGGAATTAGAAAAAGATGCGTTGTATTTAGCTATTAGGTTGCAAAACGATCTGATGTCCTTGATGGAAGCGTTAGATCGAAATCCGTCATTAGAAGTTATAGAAAAATTTCAAGATGCAGTAGTTAAAACTAATTTGGTGTTAAAAGAACTTGGTGAAAATTTAGTCCCAATTTCTCAAGATTATTTCGATCGCCATCTCGATCGCGCTAAAGAAAAAACTATTACTGGAGAACAACACTTTATTCTCAAAGAACGATCGAATCTTGCTAGTAATGAAATGTCATTCCACGATCGACAAAAAGCAGCGATCGATGAAATACTTTCAACAACCTTAGTTTCTCATGTAGAAAAGAAAACAAATCCTACTATTGGAAATATAGCTTGTCCGCATTGTCATCAACAGAATGAAGTGATGCAAAAAACTCCTTCAATTAAATGTAATACTTGTTATGGATTTATAGATTTAGTCGCTAGACATCGTCAGATTGAATGGAATCAAACTAAACTTTTAGAAGAAAAATTAAATTCTGCTAGCGATGGAATTAATAAAATCATAAACAAAGAATCAAATACAGAAAAAATAAGAAAAACTCTTCAACTTGGCGATCGGTTTCAAGACTCTAGAAACTGGTTTGAACGAGCCAAGAATTTTCAGCAATTGGGTCAATATTAACAAGCGATCGATTGCTATGACAAAGCAATTCAAATTGATTTTGAATACGAATTAGCTTGGTACTATCGAGGTATTGCACTCAGTAACCTGAAACTATATCAAAAAGCTCTTGATTCTTATAGCAAAGCAATTTCTATTAATCCATACAATGATAGTACTTGGTATTGGCGAGGCATCGCATTCAAAAAAATGGAACGTTACCAAGAAGCTTTTGATTCCCTAAAATTAGCCATTGACATTAATCCAGAGCGAAAACTTTATCTATATGAATATCAAAATCTTCAAAAAATCAAAAATCCTATTGAACTTAAGGGGTAAAAATACTTAAAAATCCAAATATAAACTTACTTAAATGGACGATTAACTCGAATTAATTCCCCAACGATCGATTCTTTTCCAGTCAATGCCCTATTTATTTCTGTTGCAAAGCTATCCCAATTTAAATTTTTTGTACAAACAATAATTCCTGCATGATTTGGCTGCCGATTGTGCAAGCGAATAAAATCTTTTCTATTTTGGGTAATTACAGCCCTTTGCACGGCTGTTGCAAACTTCAAAACTTCATCATCAGGAATTTGTTTGTTATCTTGTTTTGCATCTCGGACAGTTAGAACATCATAACCCATGACTCGCAAGCGATCGACCACAGGAAAAGGAAACTGTTCGTCTGCATAGAGGCGAATCATTTATGCTGCCTCATTTGCCTCGATCGCAGCAGCAATCTCATCTGCAAAGGCTTCAGCATAAACCCATGCGTTATGTAAATCGCTTGCAGTTAAATGAGGATAAGCTTCTAAAATCTTGGCATCGCTTGCACCGATTTGACGATATTGCACCAGATCCCAAACAGGGATGCGAGTGCCAGTAATACAGGCATCGCCACCAACTACATCAGGTGTCTTTTCAATTCCTTGCCAAGTATTGCTCAAACTTTGTACTAATAACTGTAACACCTGTGCTTTTTCCGCAGGAGTGAGCGCCAAAAGATGGGCTTGTAGATCTTTAAGCTTCATTATCAAATTTCAAACTCGCTCTCTAAATATTCTGACATATTGGGCGTTAGACAATAACAATACAAACTAGGCGCGATCGCTCGACGCTTCTAAATTAGAAGTATCCCAACTCATCGGTACATTGGCAGAAGCAAGATCGTCTTTTGCTTCTAAAATAGCTTTTGTTTCTTCGTCTAAAGCTGCTTCGACTTGCTGATAGACTTTCAGTGCTTCTTCAGGTGAATTACTGATACTCGTTAAACCTATTTTGCCAAATTCCGAAAGCGAACCCATCAAATGAAAAATAGTGCCAGTTTGCGTACAACTGTCAAAATGCAAGCGATGTTTGGCGATAATATCCATTAAATCGTTGGGAAGTAAACCTTGATATTGTGGTTTTTGCAAGTTATCTGAGGCAACATAATATTTTGGCTGACCTTCTCGAGAATAGAATAAACCGTCATTGTAGTTATAACGCCCGTTAGTCAGAAACTTGAGTGTCATAAATGGGTGAGTCGTACCGCCTTTACGCAAATTAATTTCGATCGCCTCCAAATCCCATTTTTGAGGATTATTTGCTTGGGGTGTGGCAATAAAATCTACACCGAAACGTTCGATCGCGCCTTTAGCTGCTAAGGCTTTACCAACTTTAATACCCAATTCTTGTAATTCCAAGCGATAATCAGCATCAGCAGGAAAATAGCAGCCGTGATAAATTTGCCCGTCCGCACCACCAAGAATTTGATCGTGAGTGGAGAGAATAGATACTTCTCCTTTCGGATCGATATAGCCTTGCACGCTTGGCGATCGCTTGACTTCTCCTTCAATAAATGCTTCGACGATCGCGCCTAGTTCGGGAATGCGACTGGAAAAATTTGACCAAGTCTCTCCTTTTGCTTGAAAACTCATCTGCTTTAATTGCTGGTGCAAGGCAGCAACACAATCGTCAAAATTTTCAGAGGAAGGCGCAAATTCTTGAATCGGTCTTAAATCGAGAATAGCATTCCCTTCCCCTGAAAAACCTTCATTGAGTTTGACTACCATCCGCAATAATTGAGGCTGTCTTTGCCATAATTGTACGGCGGCGGTGACTAATTCTTCAACAGTATCAACTTGCAAGCTACCATCGGGATGAGGAATATTGCACTCGGCAAAAATTTCGCGACTGCCGCTTTTAAAACCCCAATAAAGAAGTTCGGGAGAGGGTGCTAGTAAGGGAATGTCTAACTCTAAAGATAGTTGGTATTCGAGCCAAGTCGAGTTATAACAAACTAGATAAGATTTTTTAGGTCTGAGGGCGCGACGAATTCTCTCTATAAGACGAGGTCGTTCTAAAATTTTTTGAGTGAGGGGTTTTAAAGAATTATCGTAGGTGCTGATTAATAATAGGCGATCGCGAGCGTGAGAAAAAGGAATTCCTGGCAATAATTGTAAATAATAATCTACAATTATCGGACACAGAGGTTGTGCCGTCACATAAATCAGTCTAGTTTTAGGGTTACGCAAACGAATGAGCGAAAACAACAATCTTTCTTCGTAATGAAGAAAACCAGGGATTTTTGCGCCGACTTTTTGATCGATACTACAGGAAGGTACGATTAAAATATCGCAATCATCGCGCTCGGCGACATCTACGTGTCGCCAGCGATCGCGCAATTGTGCTTGCAAGTGTCTAAATTTTTCCGCACTTTCTGGGGTAGATTTTTTTTCCCAACTCAACATTCAAGACAACCCCCACTTCAGAAATACCTAATTCTATTTTTTATTCTTTGAGAAAAAATTATTTCGATCGAAAAACTTAATTTAAAATCACTTCAAAAAATCTCAATCGATCGCTTCAAAATTCAGCACTTTTTGCTGGGTACTTTCCCCCGCGCAGGCTACGCCGATCGGCAAACAAACAATAACTGATAACTGATTTAAAGCATTTGACTAAAACAATGAGATGATAAACATGATTGGAGTCCAGTAAGTGATATGACAGTGGTTGTCTTTGGAAGTATAAATATCGACCTAGTCGTTCAAGTTCCTCGTCTGCCCAGCAGAGGCGAAACAACGATCGGCGAGCGCTTTTTTACTGCTTCTGGCGGTAAAGCTGCCAATCAAGCAGTAGCCGCAGCTAAATTAGGAATTGTCACCAATTTAGTCGGTCAAGTTGGTAAAGACCATTTTGGGGAAATACTACTAGAAAGTCTACAAGCGGCGGGAGTTGGCATTGATAACACGCTCGTTAATCATAATACCCATTCAGGTGTAGCTTCGATCGCGGTTGCTCGCAACGGTGAAAATACAATTGCCTGCGCTGCTGGTGCCAATTACTATGTCGGCGAAGAAGATGTAAGTCGTTTTGCTGCCTTACTTCCTCAATCCAAAGTAGCTATAATCGATCTAGGCATTCCCATATCAGCCGTTCTCGCCGCAGCAAGAGAAGCACACAATAGTGAATGTATTCTTATTCTAGACCCCGCACCCGCACGAACTAATCTGCCTTCAGAATTATATTCTTTATTGGACATCATCACGCCTAATTGCATTGAAGCTAGCCAATTAGTCGGTTTTACTGTCGATGGAGTAACAACGGCAAGACATGCTGCATCCTATTTACATCAGATGGGCGCAAAAACGGTAATCATTACTATGGGCGATCGCGGTGCTTTTTGTTCGACTCCTGACGAGTCTTTTGCCATTCCAGCAATTCGTACTAGAGCAGTAGATACCGTTGCTGCTGGCGATGCTTTTAATGGCGCTCTTGCCGCCGCGATCGCATCGGGTAAATCTATTCGCGAAGCAGTACAATGGGGAACGGTAGCTGGCTATCTTGCCGTCACCAAAAGCGGCGCTCAATCTTCTTTACCAGATCGAGAAACTTTCATGGCAGAATTGAGCAAACATGATTTTTAGTAGAGACGCGAAACTTCGCGTCTCTAATTTAGTCACACTCTCCCATAACGAGCGACGATCGCCCTGTGGGGATTTTTCTGCTGATTGTGCCATGCCCACATTTGATCGCCAAGGGAAAAGTGCCACCATTCATGAGGATGACGACAAAAACCCACAGATTCCAAAATTTCCTTGAGTAACTGTCGTCTTTGATGGTAAGTTCGTTCGCGATCGCCATTACTGTTGGCGTAATAATTCGGATGCGATCGCTCTGCGAGTTCGTCGATTTCCGAACCCAAGTCGAGAGTAATTCCATCGGCATCAATTAAGGTAACATCGATCGCCGCACCAGTACTATGAGGCGGTGGTGTTTTTGGATCTTGACTGGGAATTGCCCAAAATTGATAAACTTGCGACCAAATATCTTCTTTTTCTTGTAGTGATAGTTGTTCTGGGTTTAAATTGCGATCGCGAAGCAGCGAAGCAAATGTATAATCGACCATAAACTGTTGTACTTCGACGGGGCGATAGGCATCAAAAATTTTAATGCACCAATCGAGATGCCGATTTTGTAAAATTGCCTGTGCTTTAAATAGAGCTTCAAGAACGCTTTTACGTAGGTAGTATGGAGAACGTCCGTTGTAATCAGCACCCAGTTTTTGGTAGGGATGGGGCGATTCGACAATGAATTGTTCGAGGGGAATGGAAACTAATGGTTCGTTACATTCAGCGATCGCAATTTGTTGATATGTTTTCATTTTTGGTTTCTTTGCTGGATTCGATCGAGCAAATAATGCGTTCGATGGAGAAAGAATTGCAACAAGCTTCTCCTAGCCGTCTAGTTTTTGTCAATAACTCCTCCAATAAAAAAGCGATCGAGAGTTTTCGATCGCTTCCTAATTATTCAAAAAGTCATAATATAACGTTGCTTTTTCTATGCTTTGGGAGAGTTGAATGTTACGCCAAACTCAACACCCAATACTTTCTCCATACGTCTAATCACTTCTTCAGACACCCAAGAACGCTTATTATTTTCCAACTGATACCAATAAACAGAAGATATCTCAGCAAGGGTAGCCAAAACCTGAACCGATCTACCATCAGCCGTCCTTGCTTCTTTTATTTTCTCAGGAAGATCGATTACAGTAACTTTTCTGACTACATCCATCGAGCGCTATTAAAAATTTATCTACGTATTTGTAATATACTTCTGTTGCTTGAACTCTGTCATTAATCTATGGCAGTTAGCAAACAGATGTTTATAAAGTGGTGTTATTAAAGTATATTTAAATTTATAGGCGATCGCACACCATGAGAAAGTTTACGATCGCCTCATACCAAATATATAAGGTACTTAGCCATTTTGTTTCCTGTCGTCATAGCCAAATTTAATTTAACTGTTGCAGAGATTCGGACAAATTAACTTGCTAGATTTGCTTTCCTCTTTTTCGAGCGAACCAAAAATATAACTTATTGGTAGCGACTTTTGCTCCATTTGGTTTGTCGTAAAGCGCGATCGCTATCTAGATTTACTCAGCTTCCTGCCAGCCTTCAATAGTTGCTATCAAAATGTTAACTAATGGGCGATCGATCGCAAAAGCTTCTTTACCTCCAGCTTTCTGTTCATCTTTAGCTTCTAACAGTGGCTTATATTTTTGCCAAAAAGATTGCTCGATCGATGCCTTATCAGCACCAGGAGGAACTTTTCTTAAGCTCTTATTAGAAGAAACGCGATCGCCCTACCCATTGACTGCCACAATGTTTCTATAATTAAAGTAGTACACAAGTATTTGTAAGTCGATGTGTGGCAGATTTACCCAAACTAGTTCTAATTCTGAGATAGCCAAAGCTTTCAATTTAGATAGCGTTCCTGCGATCGAACCCAAATACAATATTGCTCCAACCCAACAAGTAGCGACTATTTTACGTTCCGATCCTCATAGCGATCGCCAATTCCAAATGTTACGTTGGGGTTTGATTCCATCCTGGGCAAAAGAAAAAAGTATCGGTGCTAAATTAATTAATGCAAGAGCCGAAACCGTTGCAGAAAAACCATCCTTTAGAAGCGCGTTTCGTCATTCTCGCTGTCTAATCATTGCTGATGGTTTCTATGAATGGCAAAAGCAGAAAGATGGCAAACAGCCATTCTATATTCGGCAGATAAATAATTTACCCTTTGCCTTTGCTGGACTATTTTCAACTTGGCAACCCCCAGACGGAGAAATTCTTTCTACCTGCACTATTATTACTACTGAAGCGAATGAAATAATGCAGCCAATTCACGATCGAATGCCAGTTATCTTAAAATCTACCGACTACGATTTATGGCTCGATCCAACCGTCCAAAAACCAGAATTGTTAAAACCACTTTTAAGAGCGATCGACTCAAACAATCTCAAAGCATATCCTGTAAGTACAAAAGTCAATAGCCCTCGTCATGATAGTCCAGAGTGTCTCGAATCAATTGAAAATTAAAAGCGATCTTTCTCATACCAATTTTCTGTAACAATGTATTTAATTTTTTGTAGGGGCGAATGGTCATTCGCCCTTACCCAAGTTTAAATCGCCTGGGAATATAGCGACTTTTTTTACAATTGAATCTAACAAAAAAAAGTGACAAAATCGAAATTTTTCAATCTTGCCACCTCAATTAAATTAATATTTAATTGTCACAGAGATATTCAGCTTAGTAACGGCTAGCGCTAGGCTTGTGAACGATGAAGCTAACAGTTTGACATTGCTTAATGTTGTCAAAGCCGATTACGCGAATGTAGCTGTTGGGATATTCCGAACGACACTCTCTTATTTCGTTGAGAACTTCTTGAACGGAAGCAGAACCAAACATAGGTAGTTTCCACATAGTCCAGAAATATGTTTTGGGGTTGGGATTTTCTTCAAATTCAATCCCAGGAATATAACCTTGATCGACCATAAATTGGATCTGTTTGGCAATTTGCTGATCGGTTAAAGGTGGTAAATAGGAAAGGGTTTCGTAACGAAGCTCTTTTGGTAATGTTTTCATGGACTTGTTTTCCTAATGACTTAAATGCTTTTATTCTGAAGATTCGTTGATGTCTAACTCGCGAGCTGAGTTATCTAGATCGGTTGTCGAGTTTGATGATTGGGGGCGAGTTAGACGTTCCAGAAGATGGCGGCGCTGTTCGATGTTTGCCTGACCTATACTAGTCCTAACCATCCCAGGCAAGAAATCTAATACCGCTTCAGCTAAATGCTCTCGCACTGTTAAGATCCGCAGTAATAATTCTTTGTTCTCTAACATTAACCCTGACAAGAAGGCTTCTCCATCTTGGACGTTATGAGTTGAGGTATATTGTCTCAACCAAATCGCCAGAGTCGGATTAGTTTCTGATAGTTGGTCTACGATCGTACGCACCGCTTGAAATGTAAGGTAACTTTGCAGTACCTTAGCAGTATCTTCGGCAATTTTTTTTGGGTACATTTTTTCTACTCGTCCCCAAGTTAGTTATCAGTGTTTAGTCATCAGTTATTATTTTTACCGATTTCTCACTGATAACTGTGCGTTGCTAACAAATACTCTTTTTTAGAGAGTATCCATTGCTTCAAACTCGAACTTAATTTCTTTCCACAATTCGCAAGCAGCTTTAAGTTCTGGACTCCAACGACAAGCTTCGCGGATAACGTCGTTACCTTCACGAGCGAGGTTGCGACCTTCGTTACGAGCTTGGATACAAGCTTCCAAAGCAACACGGTTAGCGGTTGCACCAGGAGCATTACCCCAGGGGTGTCCGAGAGTACCACCACCAAACTGCAAGCAAGAATCGTCGCCGAAGATTTCCACGAGTGCGGGCATGTGCCATACGTGGATACCGCCAGAAGCTACGGGCATAGTACCAGGTAAGGAAGCATAATCTTGGGTAAAGAAAATACCGCGAGAACGATCTTCTTCAACGTAATCTTCACGCATTAGGTCAACAAAACCCATGGTAATTTCACGTTCGCCTTCAAGCTTACCAACAACAGTACCAGAGTGTAAGTGGTCGCCACCAGATAGACGCAAGCACTTCGCTAAAACGCGGAAGTGAATACCATGATTCTTTTGGCGGTCAACTACTGCGTGCATCGCTCGGTGAATATGTAGTAACAATCCGTTATCGCGACACCAACGAGCCAAGGTAGTATTAGCTGTAAAACCACCAGTAAAGAAGTCGTGCATGATGATGGGGGTGCCGATTTCTTTGGCAAATTCCGCACGTTTCATCATCTCTTCGCAAGTACCAGCAGTCACGTTTAGATAGTGACCTTTGACTTCGTTGGTTTCAGCTTGAGATTTCTCGATCGCATCTTGAACGAACAAGAAGCGATCGCGCCAACGCATGAAGGGTTGAGAGTTGATGTTTTCGTCGTCTTTGGTGAAGTCCAAACCACCACGCAAACATTCGTAAACTGCACGTCCGTAGTTCTTAGCAGATAGACCGAGCTTAGGTTTGATGGTACAACCTAACAAGGGACGACCGTATTTGTTTAATTTATCACGCTCAACAGTAATACCGTGGGGAGGGCCTTGGAAGGTTTTAATTAAAGCAACGGGAAAACGAAGATCCTCTAAACGTAAAGCACGTAAAGCTTTGAATCCAAAAACATTACCAACAAGAGATGTTAAAACGTTAGTAATAGATCCTTCTTCAAATAAATCTAAAGGATAGGCAATGAAGCAGAAATACTGGTTGTCTTCGCCAGCAACTGGTTCGATATCGTAGCAACGACCTTTGTAACGGTCTAGATCGGTTAAGTTATCTGTCCAAACAGTTGTCCAAGTACCTGTCGAAGATTCAGCCGCTACTGCTGCGCCTGCTTCTTCAGCAGGAACGCCCGGTTGAGGGGTCATGCGGAAGCAAGCTAGTAGATCGGTATCTTTGGGAGTGTAATCGGGGGTGTAATATGTCAGGCGGTAATCTTTTACCCCTGCCTGAAAGCCAGCAGATGCTTTGGCTTGTACCATTTTTGTCATTCCTCCATAAATTAAATGCTTATTTCTTTCCTGTCAGCACAAGAGCCATGTTTACTCTTGCTTGCGCCCAGCAGATATATTAACAGAAAGATATCTCGCTTTTAGAAAATATTAGTAAGTAATTAATGCAAGACTGAAACTAATTTCAGCAGCTTAATTAAACTTCATCAATATTTTATTTTTGACTTTGTTCTTTTCAGTTTCTAAATTTTAACATCATTTTTATTTTTTTAGACAAATTTTCGCTCGATCGCGCTTAAATTCATATTGTTTTTTTTTCTGACTCTGATTAATTTAGCTAATCAATCTTTCTTGGTGAATATATAGCCAATCAAAAACTGTTCTTAAGAGTCTATCCGAGTCTTAAGAACAGACTTGTATTAGCTTTTAGCTTTATTTTGTTCGATTTGCTAGTAATGCTTTATAGCGATCGAGCAAAACATGTAGTTAACATTTTTTAACTTTTTCGCCAGTAATTACTTGTCTCATAAGCTACTAATAAAACTGCGATTAAAGCAAATACAAAATAAAAAAATTACTAGTTACAAATACCTATAGTAAAAACTAGTTTAAAGCTAGATCTTATTCGCTATTTTTTGAGTGGTTATTATTTGAAGCTTGACGGTGAGGAAGAAGAGTTATTAATAGTTGATTAATATAAACTTGACTTGCTTTTCGCTCTTTAGAGTTAGAATTTTCTGAAGTTTTAGAAAGAGAACCGTTAGAATTGGCTTTGTCTTCTGTTGGTGAAATATCTTCAACTTTTTCAACAGAGGCAGATTCTGAGTCAAACCAAAAAGATTCTGTTTCATTTAAAGTTGCCGAAAAATTCTCAACTTGAGAGCTTGTCGATGAAGCTTCACCATTTGTTTGAAAATTATTTTGGTTTTGCGGTGGCTCTACTTTTTCAACTAAATCTAGATCTGAGATTTGACGGGAAGTATCGCCAATTAACGAACCAGAGGAAACAACCCTCATCTTTTCAATAGAAGCATTATAAATAGTAGTTGACGAACCAATACAAGCATTGCGTCCGATTTTGCTATTACCAACTATTAAAACTCCCGCACCTAAAATCGCACCACTTTCTATTTCGATCGAGCCAGAAATGGCACTAATAATTGTTCCCATGCCAATACAAACATCAGCACCAATAATTATTTTACAATTGGTCGCAGCTTGCAAGAGTGTTCCTGGAGCTAGTACCGCACTCGGATCGATTTGGACATCACCCAAAACGCGAATCTCGTTGTTGGCGATCGGTTCTAAAGGCGGCAAATACATTATTAATTATTCATTTATTCAGTTATCAGTTATCGATCGGAGCGTTGCCAACAAACGATCGGAGCAGAGAGCCAATTAATTTGCTTTAGCTCTCTGCTAATTAACCAAGTAGGTAATTCTTGTACCGATCGCAAATCTTGCCGAACAGGTTATTACGGTCTTTGCACGATCGCTTCTAAAACGCGGCGCTTTGCTTGTGCGTCGATACCAATCATGCGGACGTATTCGCCTTGATGCTCTCGCAAGCAATCTTCTAGTGCCGAGATAACTTCTCCTTCGCGAACGCTGTCGATTGGCGAGCAGCTTTGCCAAGATTTAGCACGGAAGCGGCGGCGATCGGCATGTTCGGTGCTAATTTGGTAACCTTGAGACAAAAGCGAACGTATTTGAGCGAGTGTGTCTGGCTCTAAGTTACTGCTAGCATTTCTCGAACCATTACCATTGTGAGCGCTGTTACCGTTACCGTTACCGTTACCGTTGCTGTAACTAGCGGTTGCTGTAGCTTTGGAGCGACTGGCAGCAACATCGTCAGGTCTTTGTACTATAGCTTCCAAGACGCGGCGTTTTGCTTTTGTATCTATGCCAATCATGCGAACGTATTCGCCTTGATGTTCTCGCAAACAATTTTCTAGTGCCGCGATCGCTTCTGCTTCGCGATTGGTATTAATTGGCGAGCAGCTTTGCCAAGATTTGGCTCGAAAACGACGGCGATCGGCGTGTTCGGTCCCGATTTGATAGCCTTGAGACAAGAGCGAACGAACAGATGCGATCGTTTCTGCACTCAATGCGCTATCGCTACTATTAAATCCGCTGGTTTTGCTGCTCTGCCTGGAAGACGAAGAAACACTGTTAGCAGCACTGGGAACGTCATCCGGTCTTTGTACGATCGTCTCTAAAACTCGTCGCTTGGCGCTAGGATCGATACCAATTAAACGAACGTATTCTCCTGGATATTCTGCTAAAGTTGCGGCAATTTGACCGACGACTTGAGTTTCTGACTTGGCTTCGACGATCGCCGCACTCAACCAAGAACTAGTTTTAAATCTGCGCTTGTTGGCGTGTTCTAGCCCAATTTTGCAGCCTTGAGAGAGCAAAGAACGAATTTGTTGCAAGGTTTCTGCACTCAATCCGCTGCCATTACCACTGCCATTAGCATGGGAAGTGGTTTTTACCGATTTTGCGAAGCTCGAAGTGGTTGGAGAACTTCTTTGAAGGGTTTCTCCTGGTCTATGAATAATTGTTTCGACGACTCGGCGCTTGGCGCTAGAATCGATACCGATCAAACGAACGTATTCGTCTGGATGTTCTGCAATCTTTGCTTCTAGTTCTTGTATGACGCGATCGGCTCTATTTGATGAAATAATTCCGCCGCTTAGCCAAGAACTAGTTTTAAAACGACGTTTGTTTGCGTATTCGGTGCTAATTTGACAACCTTGGGACAGGAGCGAACGTACCTGTGCAGCAATTTCTGGATTTATACTCATATCTTTCTCAGAATTTATATAGCTGTTACCATTATTTTTAGTGCTACTTAATCCTTTTTTAATGGGATTTATACAAGCAGAATTATCAGCGCACTGATAGCCTGCTAAAAGGGCTTCGTTGATTTGAACTACGTGATGGGCAAAAGCTCGATCTTGCTCATTTACATCGGGCAAGCGATCCGCTTGTTGTTGATTGACAATTATCGCTCCCGATGGTACATATTTTCCAGAGGGAATTTCAACATCTTGAATTAGGGCGTGCATCATCACGATACAACCATCGCCCACCTTAGCATTAAAAATAGTCGAGCGAAAACCGATAAAGCACTCATCGCCGACGTATGCCGGACCGTGAATGAGTGCCATGTGAGTGATGCAAGTATTTTTGCCAATCCAAACTGAATACTCTTTACTGTCGTCGCCAGTTACCCTACCTTTTTCCAAACCGTGAATGACGACCCCGTCTTGAATATTGGTACTATCTCCGATGTAGAAGGGCGCGCCTTCATCTGCTCGAATTGAAGTACCAGGGGCAACTAAAACATTCGCACCGACTTTGACATCACCAATTACGTAAGAAAAAGAATGTACGTAGGCTGTCTTGTCGATTTGCGGTTCGGCCAAGTCTTTCGACCAAGGAGTCGGGGGCGCCGCAAAGCTGCGGACTACCATCTGTCAATCCCTCCTAAATTTGAGCTTGCATTCTGTGCTGTTGCGGCTAATTTCCATGCACGGTAGAGTTTTAGCCGCTCTTTCCTTCCAACTCGATCTTTAAAAACGATCCGCGTTTTTTTTGCTGTAGAGCATGCCATAGTTGACAGTTACAGTGTCGATAATTCCTACTACCATGGCATCGAGGGGACGATGTTCGCCGCCGTCTTCGGTGCGAGCTGCCCCCCCTCTACTCACTAGTACCCACTCGTCAATTCCCGCACCTACGGGATCTCCAGCTACTTCATATTTGGGAAGCTCTTCTCCGTTACGATCGATAAATTGTACGAGAATTAGCTTGACCCCAGTCATACTACGAGCTTTGTGAGTGCTTACAACTGTGCCGATAACTTTGGCAATTTGCATCCTTTAGTCAATTTAAGGTCTTCTTAGAGGTTGTGGATTAACACTTTCTCTAAATTGTTCTACTGCTTCGGTGTAGCGAATTGGCAACACATATTCTAAGTTTTCGTGAGGACGTGCAATGATATGGTTTGACAATACTTGACCTCCTCTGACTCGCTTGACGTTTTCAATACCAGCAGCGACAGAAGCTTGCACTTCGGAAACATCACCGCGAACGATTACGGTCACTCTGCCCGTACCAATTTTTTCGTACCCTACTAGGGTAACTCGGGCTGCTTTAACCATTGCGTCAGCAGCTTCAACTACGGCTGGAAAGCCCAACGTCTCTATCATTCCAACTGCAATAGACATTTGTTTTGACTCCTGTACTGTGTTTGCGATTGCTTACGTATTGCTTGGTTAACGAACAAAATTGCGGCACAACAAAAATAGAAAGGTACGGCTGAGAATTGAGATTTTCCCTAGTACTTTTTCGAATTTTAGTTCTGCCCGTTGTTCGATAATATTAATACGTTCGGAACTGTTCTACTTCTTCGGTGTATCGGATCGGCAGTACATATTCTAAATTTTCGTGAGGACGCGCGATGATGTGAGTTGAAAGAACTTCTCCTCCAATTACTCGCTTGACATTTTCAACTCCAGCAGCAACAGAAGCTTGTACTTCGGAAACATCGCCGCGAACGATTACGGTCACTCTGCCCGTACCAATTTTTTCGTACCCTACTAAGGTAACTCGGGCTGCTTTGACCATTGCGTCAGCAGCTTCAACTACGGCTGGAAAACCCAGCGTTTCTATCATTCCAACTGCAATTGGCATTTAATTTCTTCCTTCTTAAGCCGATTTTAAACGTTTTGCCTACAAAATATATCTAGAAGTGTTTAGAATCCCGATCTGAATTTTTGACGCTCGAGCCCTTAAATTTAGCGATCGAGCGATCGAGTTTAAGACTCAGACATTACCATTCCGACAACAATCGGCTTGGCTTAGCCTAAAAATGCTTTCAAAGCTTTATAAAATCGAGTCAACAATTTTTTGACGGGAATCTCTAAATTTTTCTATCTAAAATTAAGCATAGAAAACCTACCTCACTTTGACAATATAAAACATGATTATAATTTTAAATTTGATTGTTAATAAAAATTAATACCTAGTAAAATTGCTCGATTCCTCGTTAATTTGCCTGCATCCAGTTTCGGGGTTGAAATTGTTTTATAATTTTTTTATAGTAAAGAATTGCTAGCTTGTAGTATGCGATCGATTTGTGAAAACTTGGGGGATTAGTGCGAGAAAATACACAGGCTCGATTACTCGCTCGATTAAGCTTGACAAACATAACGTTCTTGTGCCTAAAACATAAGCAAATCTGGTTCGGTAAGATTTACTGAAGTTATGAACAGATAAAGCAGAAAAGCTATAAACTCAAACATAGAAAAAAATTTTTTGAGAGTTAAACGCTAATTTAGCAATAGATAACTTTTTTTTATCGTGTTAATAAGATATCGATCGCATTATCCAAAAAAAACAAAAATAATAACTTATTGACTACTAGCCTTATAGTATAAATAAATAATTAATATCGATTCCGTTTAAAAAACTAAGTTAACAAACTTACTAATAAAAACTCAATTAATTTTGTAAATTCAGGGCCAGTTTTGATGACTGACTTCCTTTTTCAGACTGCTTGGACTATTCCTTTATACGGCTTGCTTGGAGGCTTATTAACATTGCCTTGGTCTGCCGGCATCGTTCGGAGAACGGGGCCGAGACCGGCAGTTTACATTAACTTGTTAATGACCGTTTTAGCCTTCATTCACGGTCTGTTACTTTTCGAGAGAATTTGGACGCAACCAACACAAAAAATCATTTTTCATTGGTTGCAAGTAGCAGATTTAGATCTTTCTGTGGCGATCGAATTATCACCAGTTAGCGTTGGTGCTTTAGAACTAGTAGTCGGCATTAGCTTGCTAGCTCAAGTTTACGCTCTCGGTTACATGGAGAAAGATTGGTCTGTAGCGCGTTTTTACGGCTTGATGGGAGTATTTGAGGCAGCTTTAAGCGGTATTGCTTTAAGCGATTCTTTGCTTTTGTCCTACGCTCTTTTAGAAGTTTTGACCTTGTCTACCTTTTTGTTAGTAGGTTTCTGGTACGCTCAACCATTGGTTGTAACCGCTGCTCGTGATGCTTTTTTGACTAAGCGAGTTGGCGATATTATTTTACTGATGGGAGTGGTAGCGCTCTCCAGTTATGGATCGGGTTTAAACTTTTCTGAGTTAGAAACTTGGGCGGATACTTCTCCATTAAATTCATTTGCTGCTGCCGCGATCGGGCTATCTTTGATTGCAGGGCCAACTGGTAAAT
>JBOFLQ010000165.1:0-24753 GCA_051657945.1 Xenococcaceae cyanobacterium
ATATTGGCGATCGCTTCCTCTTTAGTTTTGCCTTGACTGACACATCCTTTGAGACTAGGACATTCTACAATTCAGTAACCATCTTCATCTCTGTACAAAATTACTTGTCTCATCTTCTATCGATCTCGTTCTACATACTTATCTTAATTTTTATCTTGAGAAGAGATTAACGATCGATTTATCAAATGTCACCTCGATACTGATTTCTAATTTCCAATATTAGCTATTGCAATTGTCCTGCGATCGCTTACTTTAAAGTTAATATCGATCTTAGACTTGATTCCATTGCAAAGTTGTTAGAGCTAAAGTGTAATTTAGCAAGTTTTCCAGATATTCTTCTTTATTATTCACCAGACGGCAGATCTTGCCGCCACTAATATATATTTTCGATGGTTCTTGATAACGTGCTTTGTGACGACTAATCCATCCAGGTTTTTCGCCAGTAGTTTCAACTTTTTCTATTTTAAATGATTCGCAATGTAATCGGTAAACTGGCGTTTCATTGACAATTTCGTAGTAGCCTAAATTACCAATGATGTAGATGTATTCCCCAACTAATGTGGCAGAGTGAAAGTCAGTTGGAGGAAAAATATCCTTGGGATAACCCAATATTTGAAAATTACCGTTTCCTTCATAAACTACTACATCGTTATATATACAAAAATCTGGATCGTAGTAGTCTTCATGTTCGCCACCAATTTCAATGATTCTTCCATCAGATAATTGCGTAATTGTTCTGCCAAAGCGATCGTAACACCATACTGGTTCATCTCGACTATCGGTATCATCGAAGCGATCTTTAGCATTCCATGCGGAAATACCACAGCGAATCATTGCTTTCTGGAAATCAACTTCCATCACTTCTGGATTGGTTTTACCAAATCGTCGATGTTTTCCTGCTAAATACTGTTCTTGAGATACTTCAAGTTCGCTGTTACTAATTCCTGTTAGCAATCGCCGCATTTCATTATTAATTTCACTTAAATCTTCTCCTGCATCAACTAACATTTTTACAATTGAAAGATTGCTAGCAATTTTAATAGCTTTGCTTTCCCAATCATTAACTTTAGCTGGATTTGCACCAGATTCTAGGAGAAGACGCACACAATCCGTACAACCATTTTCTGCTGCTACCATTAAAGCAGTCGTACCAGATTCATCTGTAGCTTCAAAATCGAATCCCTCTTGAATTAGCCATTCTAGAACTTCAATTCGATTGTTTTCGATCGCATATATTAATGGTGTATTTCCACCAAGTCCGCGATCGCTTCTATCTGCGCCTGAAGCTAAAATTAATTTGGCTTTTTCTACATCGCCAACCTCAAGACTTAAAAGCCAAGGAGTTCGCTGCCAACAGTCTCTAATGCTTAGATCGACTCCTTTGTCAAGCAAGCTTTTTACATTCTCTACACTGCCAAATACTATGGCGTGCATAAATTCTGTCCATTTTAATTGTTGGCAATCCGCACCTGCTGCTAATAATAATTCAACAGCATCAAATCTTCCTACCATTGAAGCGCATTTGAGGGCTGTCTCTCCATAACTACTGATGCCATTTACTTTTGCACCCTTTTTCAGCAATAAATTTAAGATTGGTAGTAAGTTGTCGTCGTTGACAATATCTCTACCATGCATAGCATCGATTAATACATCATAACCATGAGGTCTTTGGTAGTTAATATTTGCTCCCGCATTCAAAAGAAATTGGATTTTATCGATATTTCCTGACTTTACGGCTAAACTAAGTACGGTTTCTTGAGTTTTATATTCGTCTTCCTCAACAGTATTATTGACATTAGCACCATTTTCCACCAGAAATCGAATCATATCGATGTCAGCATTTGGACTAGTTACTGCATACATTAATGGTGTTTGAGAGGCATATTTATCTATACAATCGAGATCGACACCATTAGCTATCTCATGTGCTACTCCTGTAATGTTTCCTTGTTTGGCATAAAGATGAATTTGCATAGTTTTTAATGCGATCGCGATCGGCAATAGATAGACAATTCTCGCACCAGATTTAACAATACGATCGCGACGTTTGATTCTAATAACTGCTGAGATTGAGGATTGACAAGGTTAATTTTTAATACAGTCGATAATCGTTATTGTATTGTGCTTCTAAAATCGAGAGGACTTTTTACACCTCTACCACCTCTAAGCATTAAACAAACACAAAAGGTAAAGATATTATGATTCCTGGTTGGAGTGTTGCTAGAACAATCCCATATGAGACTTTAATAGGTTTGGCGACTGGAAAATATCAGCTTTATGGTGGTGTAATTCGTTGGGCGCCAGGAACTCCCAATGCAGGGCAAATTGTTCGGCATCTCATTCCAGTTGGTTTAAATCCACTCGGCATAATTCCAGGACTCGACTTTAAAAAATATTTTTATTCGGCGATCGCACTATCCAACACTAATATTATTACCAAATAATAATCAACCAAAAAGGAAACTTCCTTGCACTTTAGTAAGCTTATTAGACTGCATTTTCTCCAGACTTAGAACTGTTACGAATACGCTCGATAAATTCAAGATAATTTTCTAAATCTTGTTCTGATGCTAATGGAGGCATTTCAACCCAATTGCCTTCTGCATTTAGCTTGTCTACATATGCATGAAAAGCATCTAAATCTTCTCGATGAGTAAGAACATATTGATGCAATTCTTTCTGGCTCATTGCTTGAAAGTTAAGCTGGCTCATTCTATGTATCTCCATTTACCGTTTGGGTATATCTCTATAATATTTTCCTAACCCGTCAATAAAAATATATTTCCAGTTCGCTCATCCATACGAACAATGTTTATCGGCAAGTATAATCTAGTAAACTGACAGCAAAGTATATAACACTGCGTTTTTTGCTCTGATGTAGGAATAATCGAAACCCCTCGATCTTAATATTAATTATCCAGATTAATGCATGAGTATCAACAATATACTTGATGAGTGTCTACGACCGGTCTAAGTTATTATCAGAATCTTCAGTAAATTTAGATCCTTAGCTAAACTAACATAGTCTCGATCGCGTTAATATTAACAACATCATTTAAACTTATGAAATAATCTAATCTAAATGTTTGAAACTGATTGATATTAATGTTAAATTTATCGATCGATCCTGCTATCTATCCATTCTTATTTTTTCATTGTCTTATTGGTGGCATAGCTGCTTTAGTAGCCAAGCAAAAAGGATATAATTACTGGCAATGGTTGGCGATCGGTATGGTGGGCGGTACGTTTGCTTTTATGTGGATACTTTTTAGTAAAAAAAATATTGCTTCAAAATAATTTTTTTTGAAGATAAGAAAAATATTATTTTTCAGTTATTAAATATTCTATTTCGATCGAAGCGATCCTAAATCTGAGAATTATGCCGCTCGGCTAGCTTTATGGCAACAAGGACAGTATTTACCGATGAAAACATAGTCTCGAGCGAAAAACTATTGCGCTCGCGCTAGATAGATTTCTGCTAATCCGAGTGATAATTTATCTCGCTCAAAAAACTATTGCGCTCGCGCTAGATAAATTTCTGCTAATCCGAGCGATAATTTATCTCGCTCAAAAAACTATTGCGCTCGCGCTAGATAAATTTCTGCTAATCCGAGCGATAATTTATCTCGCTCGAAAAACTATTACGATCGCGCTAGATAAATTTCTGCTAATCCGAGTGATAATTTATCTCGCTCGAAAAACTATTACGATCGCGCTAGATAAATTTCTGCTAATCCAAGCGATAATTTAGCTCGCTCAAAAAACTATTGCGCTCGCGCTAGATAAATTTCTGCTAATCCGAGCGATAATTTAGCTCGCTCGAAAAACTATTACGATCGCGCTAGATAAATTTCTACTAATCCGAGCGATAATTTACTTCGCTCGAAAAACTATTACGATCGCGCCCCATAAATAGCGATCGAATTAATCGAGTCAAGCAAGCGATCGAAAATCCCAAAAAATAGTTAGTCGTTGCAAAATATGATAATCAGTTGGCTCATCAATCAATTAAGCCACATTCCCAAAATCGATTACGTTACCAAATTCATCGAGTTAGATTGTCGCGGCTATGTTTGGAAAGACAAAGTCGATCGAATTGTCGGTGAACTTTGTGAAACTCTCTCCATTTCCAATCCTAAAAAATATACAATTTGATTGTGAAAACTTTATGCCTATTGGTATAAAGTTATTCTATTTAGTAATCTGATTCTTAAAATAAAAAATTATTATCACTCAGCCTCACTTTTGGTGGCGCAGATTGTCGAACAAGTCCAAAAACACTTTTTAGCAAACTTTTTAAACTTATGGTAAAAACATGAGCAAAGGCTCGGAGCGGGATAAATTAGGTCTGTTGACACAAGTAGCCTATGGAGCAGCAGATTTTGGCCCTTCTATGGCTGGAAATATTTTAATCGTCTTCTTTTTCTTTTTTCTTACAAACGTCGCGAGAATGCCCGCTCATTTAGCAGGTACGATTTTGTCGATCAGTAACTGTTGGAGTGCGGTTAGTAATCTAATTGTGGGAACACTGAGCGATCGCACTCAATGCAAATGGGGCAGAAGAAGAATTTGGATGCTTTGTAGCGCCCCAATTCTAGGAATTAGTTTTTTTCTTCTCTGGTGGGTTCCACCTTTAGATGACTGGTTAAAATTTGGTTATTATTTAGCGATCGCGCTAGTATTTCAAACCGCCGCTAGCGCTTTCATCGTGCCTTACGGTGCGTTGGTAACCGATTTAACCGACGACCATCACGAACATATACGCCTTAATAGTATGCGTTTTGGCTTTTCTTTAGCTGGATGTATCGGTTCGATCGTACTCGCTCAAGGTTTAAGTTACTGGATTTTGAATCCCAGGGAACGCTTGTTTAAACTGGGATTAATTTGTGCCATTCTGACGATCGTGACCATCTATTCTTGTTGTTGGAAAATAAATGAACGCCCTCGTCTAACCATAGCCAAGTGTAAATTTAGCTGGCAAGAATTAAAATCGATTTTTAGCAATCAACCTTTACTGTTGCTAGTGGGGATTTATTCTCTTTCCTGGTTGGCAGTACAAATCATTCCTGCCATGCTGCCTTACTTTGTAACCAATTGCCTCAAACAAGATGGGGCAGCGGTGACACAAATGGTTTTGATTATGCAAGGCACCGCTTTAGGTGCTTTATTTATTTGGGAACCATTAAGCAAGCGGTTGGGCAAGAAAGTAGTTTATTGGATTGGCATCAGTTTGTGGATTGTCGCAGAAATCGGCATTTTTCAAATTAAATCGGGACAAATTAATCTCATGTATGGTTTGGCAGCGATCGCGGGGATGGGCATGTCAACGGCTTACTTTATTCCTTCTTCGATGCTACCAGAAGTTATTGACTGGGATGAATTACAGACGGGCAAAAGAAGAGAAGGTTTGTTTTACAGTATTTTAATGTTTTTGTTTCAAATTATTTTTGCCATCGGTTTGTTTTCGGTTGGAGAATGGCTCGATTTTTCGGGTTTTCAAGCAGCAATTCCGGGTCCTTTAAAAATAGCTCAACCTCAATCGGCACTTACTGCTATTCGTCAGTCAATTGTTATCTTACCAACGCTTGCGTTGATAATTAGTTTGATTTTTTCCTATTTTTATCCGATCGATCGAGAAGTGCATCAAGATACTCTTTTTCAACTGCAAAAACGCCGTCTACAAAACGTGGATTGTCTCGATAATACCGCTACTCCATAACTGAAACTATAGCCATTTCAGCTTTTTTCGGGCAAATAAAATCGAGCGCTAAAAACAAATAATCCCAGGCGAGTTGTGTTTTTCGATACAAAAATCCAATTTGCATGGGATTTTTTTGACGCTGCGGGCGATCGCTTTAGTAATTGCGATCGGGCTTTTGAGGAAAATTAAAGTAAAGCTAATACAGAATTATTAAAGTTATTTGCTCGAATTAATCTTTAACAACACTTTTGCTTGCCAATCCTCCAACTAGGGTGTGGGTGACAAAACTGGTAAGGGTGTCAATGTCTTTTTGCTGGGAAATCGGTAAAATTTCTTCGATTAGCAACATTGCTAAACCATGTACCAACGACCAAGCAACCCAGGCAAGTTGCTTTAAATCTCCCGATCGAATCATTTTTGCTGCTTGTCCTATCTCGATCGCACCTAACAACACTAAAAAGGCAGCCTCTCCAGCTTCGATCGAGGCTGGATGCCGACCAGATTTTTCTTTTCTGCTCCCAAACATGACTCGATAGTGAGTCGGATGGGCGATCGCATACTGTACATAAGCCAGGGCAATCGCTTCCAAACGATTTAAAGGATCGCTGCTAGCCCGATCGCGCGCTTGACTCATTGATTGGGTAAGTGCGATAAATCCTTCCTCAGCAACAGCAGCTAGTAGCGCTTCTTTATCTTCAAAGTGACGGTAAGGCGCAGCATGAGATACTCCCACTCGCCGCGCTATTTCTCGCAACGACAAAGTACTCACATCTTTTTCTAAAATCAGTTCGATCGCACTATCTATTAAGGCTTGGCGGAGATCGCCATGATGATAGGTTATTTTTTCGTTCATATCAAGTTTTTACAATGTCTTAAGATTATTTTCGTCTTTACATGTTGACAGTGTCAACTTGCATGCTAAAGTTATGTTAACGATGTAAACATTTGATGGAAAACTGGAGGTTAGAACGATGCCATACAATTCCGACGACGTACAAAACATTCTCAAACTAGCGATGGATCGATCGCTTGAAGATAGCTTTTCCCAACAACAATTAGAAGAAATGGCAGCAGAATTGGGAATTTCTTCAGATGCGCTCAAAAATGCCGAACAAGAATGGATTGCCCAAAATAAAACATCACGTCAACGCCAAGAAATTTTGAAGCGACGAAAACGCGGCTTCATGGCGCATTTCATTCCCTATTTAGCAGTAAATACTTTTCTAGTCATTTTAAATCTAGTCACAACACCGAAAATATTTTGGGCAATTTACCCCATCTCTGGTTGGGGTTTAGGATTATTTTTTCACGGCTGGGCCGTATATCAAATGCCTGTCAAAAATTCAGACAGAAAATCGCTAAATTGTTAATTTTTTTTTAGACAAACAATTCAAGCCATTTTCTGTTAATTGGGTAGATGATTATGAAATTTATTACAATTCCACCAAGAGCCTAACGCAATATTTATAAAGTAGTTATGACCTCTTATGTTTCCAGACGGGTAATTTCATTTATCCTTGCTTTGGTTGCCACATCGTGGTGGACGATCGCCCATGCGGATATCCCTAAAAATGCTAATAATTCACTCAACTTAAACAATGAGCGCGCTAAGGTTATTCATCAGTCCGTATTGACAATTGACAGTCATATCGATTGGCCGATTCGCCAAGTATTTAATCCAGGCTTCGATCCAAGTATCGGGCATAAAACGGGATTAATCGATAGTGGACAATGGGATCTGGTTCGTATGGAAGCAGGTAGTTTGGATGGCGCATTTATGTCTATCTTCACCCCACAGCGAAATCTTACAGATGAAGGGTACGATCGGGCAAAAAATCTAGCAAACCAGATGATCGATCGAACCTACCAATTTTTGTCAGATAATTCTAATCGAGCAGAGATCGCCTTAACTCCAGAGGATGCTTATCGGTTAAAAAAAGAGGGAAAACGAGCTATTTTTCTGGGTATGGAAAATGGGTATCCGTTAGGAACTAATATTGAGGCAGTACAATCTTTTTACGATCGAGGAATTCGATACATTACCTTAACGCACACCAAAAATAATCAACTGGGCGATTCTTCTACAGATAAACAGCAACAGTGGCAGGGGTTGAGTCCTTTTGGTGAAGCAGTAGTTCGCGAGATGAACCGCTTGGGGATTATGGTGGATATTTCCCACGTACATGACGATACGTTTTGGGATGTTATTCGCTTAACGAAAGCTCCAATTATTGCTTCCCACTCCAGTGTTCGCAAGTTGCGAGATCTACCACGCAATATGGATGATAATATGCTCAAAGCGATTAAAGCGAATGGGGGTGTGGTGCAATTATGCTTGTTAGGGGATTACATTAAAGCTATTCCCCAGAATCCCAAGCGGAAGGAGGCTTTGGCTGAGCTATCCGATAAACGGGCTGCATTGTTTCAAGGCAAGTTGGATCCCGATGAAGTTACTGACTTGTTGAAAAAATTACAGGCGATCGACGATCGCTATCCTGAAATCAAACCGACGTTAGCCGATGCCATAGACCATCTCGATCGCATGGTGTCGATTATGGGTATCGACCATGTAGGTATAGGGTCTGATTTTGATGGGGGTGGTGGATTGAAAGGCATTGAAGATGTATCCCAGATGCCCAATATTACGCAAGAGTTGCTCGATCGGGGCTATACGCCAGATGATATTCGCAAAATCTGGGGAGGTAACTTGATGCGGGTGTTCGATCGCGCGATTGAAGTGGCTGAGCAGATGCAGTCAAATTCTTGAATTAATGGCAGTAGAGGCGATCGCTACCTCGAAAGCTCTCATCAAAGAATATTTCTCTCAGACAAAAATTTACTATCTCTTTTTTCGATCGCCTGTTGAATATCTAACAAATAATGCACGAACGTTGATTGTCGATCGAATTTCCTTTGCGATCGCTGTTTTTGAAAAAAATAATTTTTCACGATAGAATTTATCTGCACGCAACAATTAGTAGTTGATAAATAAAATGTATACCTCTCTGTTTTGTTCGATTCCATAACGACATAGATCGGCAAATTCTATTAAAAATCCAGCTAAATCCATACTATTTATTTCTTTTCCATTCCAGTTATTACATTCAGACCATTGACTAGCAATATCTAGTAATTGTTCTTGTTTTATATTAGTCAAACGCGAACAGAAATGAAAATCTATTTGATAAATAGATTCTCCAATTTTAGTGGGAATTTTTGTTTTAATTAAAGTTAGTCTATCGCCAACAACAATAGTAAAAAGTTTGGATAAAGAAGCTTGAGAAAAACTACCACCGATTACGAAATTATCATTTTCTGCATATTGAAAAATCTCATTTTCAGAACAAATTTTTGATAAATTATGACGTAAAGCTGTGAACAAATAAGCATACATTAAAAAAAGCTGATTTTATTTGTTTTAAGGATAGATCGTAAAGATTAAAGTCGTTTTTTTAAAGCACAGTTTTAGTTGTATCAATTTACTAGATTCTTTTTAGCAAATTATCATACTCGTCATGTATACCAATCCAATACGAGTAAATACGAGCGCCTTCTAATAAACCTAAAACACGATAATTTATTCAGTCATAATTCAGTAGTAGTAAATACGAATATCTTATTTGATTTCTCAATCTTAATCTATGCTCAAAAAAATTCTTTTTTTGGCAATCGTATATCTCATCAAGCAATCGCCTGTTGAATATCTAACAAAAAATGCTTTTCGTTTACAGTCGATCGAATTCCCGTTGCGATTGCGCGTAGCGCAGTGGCGCAGCCAATCGCTTTGTTTTTTGTTTTGCCTTGAATAATACGTTTTGACTAACCCCTTTGAGATAATTGTTTAGGAGTGTTTTTATCGAGGCATTCTACGCCGCAATCCTGATGTCGATCTTGTTCGCGTTCAAGATGTGGGGCTAATTGAAGCAGACGATCCAACCGTTCTCAAATGAACAGTAAAATTAAATTATTAGCTAAATACTTATCGACCATGCCTTACAAAATAAATATTGTCATTGAAGAAGATGAGGACGGTTTTTATTCCTATTGTCCAGAATTACCAGGATGTCAAAGTCAGGGAGATTCTTTAGAAGAGGTAAGAAATAATATCCAAGAAGCAGTAGAGCTATATATAGAAACTTTATCGGATACAGAAAAACAAAAACTACTCCAGAAAAAAGTAACAACAATGACTCTAGAGGTATAGGTTGCCTAAGTTGCCTAGATTAACAGCGAAAGAAGCCGAAACAATCTTATTGGAGGCAGGTTTTTTGCTCATTCGCAGCAAAGGAAGTCATAGAATATACTACAAAGACGAAGTTAGAGTTGTTATTCCTTTCCATTCTGGTAAAATATTACATCCTAAAGTGGTTAAGCAAGTTTTGGATGCTATAAATTCTAAAGAATAGCAACACGGGATAAATTTAAATACATTTGTAACTGAAGTACCAGAGCAATATCTTATAAAGTAAACATTGCGATCGTATTTATTCCTTGTTCCTCGATCGCCTGTTAAATATCTAAAAAAAAGCACGAGCGTTTATTGTCGATCGAATTCCTGTTGCAATCGCCCCTCTAATGAACTGCGATTGTGCCTATCTCATTAACAAAGACGATCGTAAGAGTAAAATTAAATTATTAGCTAAATACTTAATTAATAATGGATGAACCGATAGATATTGAAGTAGTTAGAACTAAAGCACTAAAAAAGCTGGGTAGAAATATAGTTAATTTTTCAAAGATTGAAGGCATTTTAAAGTATCTACTTTCAGTTAGTCAGATTGACGGAATTGACAAATTATCAACATCAACCCGTAACTCGTTGCTTGAAAATCAGGAGAGATTTCGTAAGCAGACATTGGGTCGTCTAGTTCAGCAATTGCATAACACCGTACTAAGTAATAATAGCCAGTCTAAACCTCAACCTGAGTCTTCTGAATCAGGGGTATCTTTGTCATTTCAGGTTGCCTATAGCGATCCAGATTTCTTAAATAAACAGAAACAGACTCTCTCAGACATTGTGGTGGAACGAAACAAGTTGATTCATCAAGATTTAGAGCTACTAGATACTAGCTCTATAGAAGACTACCATAAGTTAATCAGTCTTTTAGATGAACAAAACCCTCGATTATTAGCTCATCTCGAAAATCTGGGGTGGATGTTAACCTCGTTGATGGAGGGATTAAAAGACCTTCAAACATTTACTAAATCACCAGACTTTTATCACTTCATACAATCTAGCCAATCCGATTCCTAACAAAGACTTGTAAGGGAACGGAGGCATACACTATCGGCTATGATGAAAAGTATATTGTTTATCGATCGAAAGTTAACTAAATTTCCACAAGTTCGATCGCATACTTCAATCCAGAAAGCATCTTTATCATCTGTTCTCGTCCTTCATTTTGAACCTTTGCTACAGACGATCGAGCTTCCAATCTTCTTACATAATCGGTTAACCGAGATAAATGCTTGTAACTATAAACTATCCTTAAATAAGCTAAAGTTGGTGCGGCGGCACAATCAGCTAAAGAAAATTCTTCACCTGCTAACCATGTACGTCCTTGAAGCTTTTCATCTAGTAAAATACAAGCAGTTTCTAACAATCGCTTCGCTTTGATAACTTCTTTACTACCCCGTTCTTCGATCGCCCGTTGAGTATCGGCAAATAAAGCTTCTCTTCCAGTATTTATATATATATCAATAATTCTTTCGATCGATCGGACTTCTAATGCTTGTTCTAAATCTTGTGGAATTAATTGAGGCTTTGACAGAAAATGTCGATCGAGATATTCGATAATGATGCAAGCTTCAAAAATAATCTTTCCATCATCGGTGACAAGAGTAGGAATCTTAGCAAAAGGATTGATTTGTAAATAGCGCGATCGCTCGTGGTGGTCGAAAAGATTTACTTCGATCGCCTCAAAATTGATTTGTTTTTCATACAGAGCGATTAATACTTTTTGGGAATAAGATGAAGCTGGAGCGTAGTAGAGTTTCATTACAATCTTTTCAACCAGACTAGATCCTTTTTAGCAAATTATCATACTCGTCTTGCAATTTCCTGGCGTACCATTGCAGCCATATCATCCCACTGTTCGTCAGTCGTAGCGTCAAAACTAGCTTCCCATTTTTGCTCATCTTGCAATTCTGCTAAAAATCGAGCTGCAATCGCATCTTGTTGTTCGGGAGGAAGTTTTTTAATTTGGGCGATCGCGACTCTAAGCAGTTCAGTCATAATTCAGTAATAGTAAATATCAATATTTTAGTAATTTCTCAATCTTAATCTCTACTCAAAAAGATTCTTTTTTGTAGCGATCGCATATTTCATTTTCAATTAATTCAAAAAATTGTGAAATCTGTTTAGTCGATCGAAGATGATAAACACTTTTGGTATTTTGCGCCCGATCGATATACTCACGATATTTTGGGGTCAAATATTTGTGACATAACCAAAGCACGCGATAGCTAGTGAGCGAACTTTTCAATATTGGACTCTTTTGTGGCCATCCTTCTGGCGGTTTAAAGTAACCTGTAATTAATCGTTTAGTTACCCACCAAAAATGCACATATAGCGGTAGATCGACATAAACTAAAGTATCCGCCTCATTCAATCGTAGCCAAAGAGTTTCCATGCAACCAAAACCGTCAATAATCCATCGATCGCTAACTAAAATTTGTTGATGAATCTGTTTATATTCTTCATGTGGAATCTCAGCACCTCCCGATCGAAATTGAATCTTGTCTAGGATGTGAAGTGGTAAACCAGTAATTTGGGATAATCTCTTGCTTAAAGTTGATTTACCCCCTCCAGCATTGCCAAACACCGCTACTTTTTTCATTGCTAATCTCCTTGTAGTGCGATCGATTCATCTTACGCCATTGAGCAAAGCTAAAGATTTTACTTGGGATGAATTGACAGCACTTTTAGCTGGACTAGGTTTTAACGATCGCCTGTTGATTATCTAACAAAAAATGCACGAACGTTTATTGTCGATCGAAATCTTCCGCAATCGCTTTATAGTATCGATACGAAGAGTCGCTAGATGTAAATGTTATGCTATTGATGACTCAAACAGGTTTAATCTTGATTCCATGAAAACCTTTACGGCAATTGTCGAGCGAGATTTTGACACAAACCTTTATGTCGGCTATGTTCCTGGCTTTAAGGGCGCACATTCTCAAGGTGAAACTCTAGAAGAATTACAAGAGAATTTACGAGAAGTGATTGAGATGCTATTGGAAGAAGAAAATTTATATGAAACTATACTTGGTCGATACAAATCCTCTATTAGTTGATGCATGGAGTAAAGCTTTTGCAGAGTTTAGTGATGTTCAGATCGAGCAAGGAAATATACTGGAAGTAGCAGAAAATACAATAGTATCACCCACTAACAGTTATGGTTTTATGGACGGTGGTTTAGATCGCTTGTATATCGATTTTTTTGGAGTAACTCCTCAAAATAATCTTCGCCAAATGATTCAAGAGAGAAAAGAGGGTTACTTACCTGTTGGGTCTGGAGTTTTGGTTCATACAGGACATCATTTAATTCCATACACGATCTGTGTGCCTACGATGCTAATGCCTGAAGCAGTTCCAGCCGCGAACAGCTTCTATGCCATGATTGCAGTTCTTAGAACAGCAGTTAGTCATTGTAATATTGTTAAAAAGATATTTTGCCCAGGACTTGCGACAGGAATTGGAGGTGTAGAGCCAGAGATGGCAGCACAAGAAATGGTTAGTGCGTATCGAAAGTGGCAAGAAAATAAAGAGAAATTTTGATTCCTTCTAGCGATCGCGTTGTCAGAGAATATTTCGATCGGGTTCGATCGCTTGTCTCGTTAAAAGATCGCCTGTTGACTATCTAACAAAAAATGCTTCTTGATTTATTGTCGATCGAATTCCTGTAGCGATCGCACCTGAAACTATTGCGTATATTATATTTGAACTAGGCAGTAGATAAAGGAAATTAATTTGCCTAAGAAAATAAGAGAATTAAAATCAATGCTAATTAAAGCGGGATTTGAGCTAATGCCCAAACGAGGTAAAGGCTCTCATGCAATATATCGATATCCTGGTACTACAATTAGAGTGAATCTTCCTGGAAACGATGGAACAGATGCAAAACCTTATTCAGAAAAGCAGGTAAAAGAAGCTATACAGAGAGCGAAAAATGAATCCTAAATATCAAATTACTATTGCTTGGAGTCAAGAAGATGAATGCTATCTAGTTTATCTTCCCGATTTTGCTGATGAAATTATGCAGCCCGTATCTCATGGCGATACTTATCAAGAAGCTCTCGAACATGGCTTAGAAGTAATGGAAGAGTTAATTCTTGACTTACAATCTACGGGTAAAACTTTACCAATACCAAAATTAATTTCTGTTTGAAATTACGATCGCGCTGTCAGATAATATTTCGATCGAGTTCGATCGCCTGTTGATTATCTAACAAAAATACTTCTTGTTTATTGTCGATCGAATTACCGTTGCGATCGAACTTAAAACTATCGCGTATATTATATTTGGACTAGGCAGTAGATCGAGGAAATTAATTTGCCTAAGAAAATAAGAGAACTAAAAGCAATCTTAAAAAAAGCTGGTTTTATCTGTCTGAAAGATAGAGGAAAAGGTAGTCATACTGTTTGGGAACATCCTAATGTAAAAAATAACGTTATCCTTTCGGGTAAAGATGGTAAAGACGCTCAATCCTATCAAGAAAAAAGAGTAGAAGAGGCTGTAAAAGAGGCGAAAAACCATGAATAATCTTAAATACAGAATTTTGATTCAATGGAGTAATGAAGACAATTGCTTTTTAGTATCTTTACCAGATTTTATTGAAGAACAACAATGGGTAACTCATGGAGAAACATATCAAGAAGCTTTAGAAAATGCAGTTGAGGTTATGGATATGTTAGTAGAAATATATCAGGAGAAAGGTAAATCTCTACCAGAAGCACAAACTTTGTATGACTCTGTTGCCTAAAAGGCATAAATCGTATACTTCATCGAACGATCGCCTGTTGACTATCTAACAAAAAATGCTTCTTATTTATTGTCGATCGAATTACCGTTGCGATCGATTACCCTCGAAAGATACTTTGAAATATTTAGCATAAAAATAATGATAAAATATTTATGACTATAGGCGCACGACCATAATCATCTATGACAACAGAGAACGATCGAATAGGTGCAGGAGAATTTAAAACTCACTGTTTGAAAATTATAGATCGCGTTAACCAGACAAAACAGCCGATAACTATAACCAAGCATGGAAAACCAATGGCGAAATTAATTCCTATTGAAGACGAAACATATTCTTTATTTGGTTGTCTGGCAAATACAGTTGAAATTAAAGGAGATATTGTTGAAAGTATTGATGAAGTATGGGAAGTAGATGTCTAAAATCGATCGAGGTATATTGCTAGATACCCATACTTGGATTTGGCTTTTCCAAGGATCTACAGAATTATCGAAAGATATAATTATCGAGATCGATCGAGCTGGAAGTAAAGGAAAAGTATTTATTTCAGCGATTTCTATCTGGGAATTATCAATGTTAGTTGCCAAAGGTAGAATAACTTTATCCAAACCGATACATCAATGGGTAGAAAAGAGTTTAAGCCAACCAGGAGTAAATTTAGTACCTTTATCTCCAGAAATATCTATTGAAAGTAGTTTTTTACCAGGAGAATTTCATGGCGATCCTGCGGATAGAATTATAATTGCTACTGCTAGGATTAACGATCTAAATTTGTTTACTCGCGATCGAAAAATTATTGACTATGGAAGTGAAGGCTATATCGATTGTCTTGAAGTTTAATATATTTGCTTTTTTGGATTGGCGATAGTATAGATAGAAAATACGATCGATCGCACCTTCAATATCAATTCGATCGTATAGTTTAGTAACGATCGCCTGGTGATTATCTAACAAAAAATGCTTTTTGTTTATTGTCAGTAGAAACATAACGATCGCATCAATGCTATTAACCGAAGCAGATTGAGATGTTCCAAAAAATAATCCAGCACCTGAGCGATAAATGCAAACAATTATTGAAATAAATCCTATCAGAATCATTACGAGCCGACTTATTCAACGAGATATTAACGAACAAGATATACCTATACTCTGCGAATTCCTCAATTACGAGCAAGTAATAAAATATACTTTATCTAATAATCCAGCTTACATCAGGCAACAACTAATAGATGAAATAAATTCAATACACGATGTACCTCGTTATTGTTATAGCCTATCAGTATTAGAAATAGAAACAAAAAAATTAATTGGTCATGTAGTTTTAAGTACATATCCAAATAACTTTGCTGCAAAAGTTGGATGGGAACTTGATGCAAATTTTTGGAACGGTAACCAAATTACAGATCCAGGAGACAAAGCATTGACATTTCTAAATAATTCGGTCGCTCAAATTGGGTGGGATTTCGATCCGCATTATTGGAATAAAGGTTATGCAACTGAAGCGATTCAGGGGGCGATCGCTTTTGCTTTTCGACATCTAAATGTTGAGGGAGTAATTGCCCAATGTTTTTACGAAAATAAAGCTTCACACAGAGTTATGGAAAAAAATCAGATGAAGCATCAAAGTCTTACACTGTGGCAACAGAAGCAACTACAAGAATGTTATCACGATGCTAGATTGATTGTCAGTTTTGGGCTATGCCGTTCCTCGTGGGAGAAAATCTAGCTTTTGCAATGCACTCGAACTCAGTTATAAATACAGGCAGACTCAGTAAGGTTTTGACTTCAATGGGTAATAGGCATTATTATATCCTGTTGTACCGTTCGGAGTTAAGCTCACGGCGGAAGCTTCAGCACTTTACCGATCGCCTCTGACTCGATCGACCAATTCTTCTAAATCTTCTGGTAAGCGATCGCTTCTCCATGCTACGTGTCCATCTGGACGAACTAAAACGTATGCTTTTTCATAAAGTGTCGCGATCGCGGGATTATAGATCTGTTTGCTAGTAAAAGGTACTTCTTTTTGTTGAAAAACTTTTTCTAATTTCTCTACATCTTCTTGTCCTTGAAAACAGATCGAAACAAATCCATGTCCGAATAAATCTAGAGTAGATTTACCCTCTTCTAACCAAGCGTGGGGCGATCGACAGCCTGGATAACTAGTTTGTTTCCATGCAAAAGGATCGTCACTCGGAGGTGTACCGTCGGGAATAATTACAGGCGAAGTATAACGAAAACCAAAATGAACACCAGGCGCATCGAATTCCTTACTAACACCACTGCGTTGCATCTCTTCAGCCATTTGTTTGCGAATTTGTTCTCCTTGAGGTGAATCTTCGCCGATCGCTGGTGGAATCGATCGCTTTTGAGTGCGTTGAAGGTTGGCGTTTGCTTGTTCTAAATTTCTTACCGCGATCGGACGACGTTCTATTTCATAGGTATCGAGAAGATTTGCACCTCCCCATCCTTTAATAGTAGCGGCTAGTTTCCAACCTAAATCTATTGCGTCGCCGATACCTGTATTCATGCCAAAACCGCCAGAAGGTGAGAGAGTATGGGCTGAATCGCCGACAAAAAAGATGCGTCCGTGACGGAATTTTTCGGCTACTCGATGGGTTAAACGCCAAGGTGTATTAGAAACTATTTCGATAGGAGTATCGATCGCGATCGCGGCTTTAATTGCTTCTTGCGCGTCTGTTGGTTGTCCGTCTGCTTGCGGTTTTAAAATGAGACGATATAAACCTTTTCCGTCTACTGCTCTAAGTGGTTCTTGTAAAATGGGATTGACCAGATAAAAAACCATGGCATTGCGATCGCTCAATTGCGAGGCTAATTCTGGTGCGTTGAAAACAAGACTTTGAAATGTTTGTGTTTCGTGGAATGTTTGAGTATTAATATTGCAAGCTTTACGGATACTACTACGAGCGCCATCGCAGGCTATCATATATTTAGCCTCGATTGTCTCTATCTGTTCTGAGGCAAGGTTAGTTACTTCAGCAATTACGCCTTCGTCTGTTTGTGTAAAACTGTGTAAGGGACAAAGAAGTTTGATGATTCCATTGGGATATTCTCCCAAGAAATTCATAAAGACGGGTGCAAACCAATTTTGCGGACAAACTTGTTCGGGTTCGGGTGTATATTCTGGTAAAGAGCGATCGGCATAGGAAGGGAAATTAACTCGAAAGATTTCATGTCCGCCAACGGCTGTTACCCAAGCAATATCTAGAGTATGTTCTTTCGGCCATCCTGCATCGCGTATTTGTTGGGAAATTCCCCAACGGCGACAAAATTCCATCGATCGCGCCCCGATCGTGCTTACTTTGGGATCGGTAACGATGCCATCGGATTGTTCGATAATTAGGCAATCTATACCTTGATAGCGTAATTCGGCTGCCAGTGCCATGCCGACAGGGCCAGCACCGACGATTAATATTTCTGTGGTAATGGTATGGTTAGTCATAGGATTTTTTTATTTCGCGCAGAGGCACAGAGGCGCGGAGAGGTAGGAGAGGGGTTATTGGTTCGGTTTTAGTTTGAGGAAGAATTTTTGATAGAATTGGAACATTTCACAGACGGTATTGGGGATAGATGGACATTGTCTTGCTTGTTGTTCTAATTTTTGAAAACGACGGGCGATCGATTGGTAGGCTATTTCTGGTGTGGGAATATAAATAGGGGTTTCTATTTCAAAAGATGCACCTGCGGTTTTACCTCGTTTTCCTGATGGCATGGTCATTAATAGTTCTCCCAATGGGCGCATCATGCCTGTCATAACGTCTATGGATGCGTTCATTATTTTCGATCGTCGCAAGCTGGCAGTAGGTGAAAATCCAAAATGCTGCACCATTAATTGCATCATGATGAAGTAACATTCGTTGAAAATTTCCATTACCATTCTGGTTTCGGGAACGGTGACAACATTTGTATTGCGATCGGCTTCGCCGGTGCGCGGGGCGCAATCGCGGTAGTTTAAGGTAGGATTTCGTAAGGCGGGGTAAGATGGATGCCAAGGTAGTTTGCGATTGTTTGTATTGTTAATCTGTTCTTTGGCTAAAACATCGGCTATGCGTCGAAATTGTTGATAGTGAGATCGATCGAATTTGGGAGATTCTTCTTCGCATCCTTCGCCTTGTTCGACAATAAAATCGATCGCAAATAGGGCGCTATTTAAGTCATAAACTTCAAATTGAAAATCTGGATGATGTTTGTTGGTATCTTCGCGTAAGAATAAATGATGTTCGCCGCCGACTTTTCCTTTTTGAACGACGAATAAATCGGGTATGTTTTCTAATCCTTCGCGGATTTGTCGATATAGTTCGCTTAAAGAACCGTAAGCGTGTAAGCTATCTCTTTCGACATCGTAAGAGTTAACTTCGTTGTTTAAATCTTCTGCTAGAAAATCGGGAAATTCAAAACCGATAAATCTTTGGATGCTGGTGGCGTTTAAAGGTTCTAAAGCAAAATCTATTTCGATCGGAAAGCGTTTATTTATTTCATTGAAATCTGGAATAGCTGGATAGAAAGGTTCGCCGATCGCCATCAAAATATTATTCACCATTAGGAAATGAATCATTTCTTCATGGGAAACTTCTAGCAATACACCTCGCATTCCATAATTACGTTTTTCCTTGCCATCTCCACAGGCTAAAAGTAATTGTTCGGGAGTCCATAAACCTCGACGCACATATTCTTCACCCGTTGCATAATTGGGGATGGAATAACCTGCATAAATGTATTGCAACATCACAGCAATTTCTAATTCTGCGGCGTGTTTTAAAGCTGCAACTAATTCTTCGCGAGTTTGTAAACTACGTTGAATTTGTTTGGGTGTTGGTGTTATTTCTGGGACATAACCGATTTGTTGTTGATTATTTAGAAATTTCCGCAACAGCATTGCTTGGGGATAAGACATATCGTGAGTGGGAGGCATATAGTAGGTTCTATTTTTATTGGCAGGATCGGACATTTGCCACATCAAACGCGCATAGGTTTCTACTTTGCAGCGATCGGCAAGACTAAAAACCTCTGCTTTCATGAAAGAGAAAGTTAATTCGTAGTAGGCAAGAATGTGTTCGTAAATAAGTTTGAAATCTACATCGCGATCGGGAATCTCTTCTAAATGCCAATCGTTAGTTAATACCCGAACCGCAAACGAACCAGCACCAGCCCAAAAATTTAAATTATTATCGTTATCGTAGGCAATTATTGCTTCGTCGGGATGAATATAGGGAACAGGGAACAGCGGCGGGTAAGCAAATCGGAGGAAACCTCCGATTTTCCCGCCTTGGGAATAGGGAACAGGGGAATCTGAGGGTAGAGACGCGAGATCTCGCGTCTCTACTAGATCGTTAGATGAAGCTGATAATAATACTCTTGTCGTTCCTGAATTTAAACCTCGTAGCGTTACCCAACCTCGTCCTCGATCGCCTGTCGAAATTACACACTTAGAATTAAATTCACCAATTTCATCTAATTTACCTGGTTTAAATTCGACAATATTATGTTCGTAACTGTGGGGATAATGAAAAGTGCGATCGAGATTATTAGGATCGGATTCAAACTGATATTTTAATTGAGGTAAACCTCTCGGATTATAAAACTGACGTAGATAAATTGATTCTACCGAACTAGGACGACCGCGCACGAAAGAAAATACTTCTAATTCAACGGCATAATCTTCACCTCGTTTGCGGTCGGGATATTCTACAAACAAACAAGCATCATTTACTTGCAGATTAATCTCTTGTTCTCGCAATAAAATTTCTTTCTGTCCGTCCGATCGCGTAGCAATAATACATAAACCTTCGCGATCGATCTCATCGCATATATTTTCAAAAGCTTCTGCTAAAGGTACATCGACAATTCCACTAGTTAATTGATGTGCTTCTTTTTGATAAGCTTCACTAGGAATTCTGGCGATTAATTTTTGACTGGTAACGGTACGCAATTCTAATTCGCCAAGATCTAATTTAGATGCGATCGCATGAATTGGACTTCCTTCAGGTTTAACTGCACGTCCGACACAAGGTACAGCCGTCACCATATTTAAACTAACGCGATCTGAACTAATTTGCACTGTCAAATTAGAAATATCCTTTTGCCCCTCTGCACCTTTCTCCTCCCGAATTTCGGGGGGTTGGGGGGGATTCTGCATCTCCGCCCCTCTAACAATCAATAATCGTCCGTGGGGATAGGTACTCATCTCCCCTTCACACCATAAACCGATCGATCCGTGCAATTCCCAAAAAACTGGCATATCTGGTTGGGTTGGCGCAGACATATTACTAATACCAAACTGCACTACCAAACCCAATACATCATCTCGTTTCATTGCTTCGCGCAATAAAGATACTGTCGGCGACGAAAAAGAAGAATCATCCCAGAAAAAATCTTTATCCGATTTAGAAACAGTAAATTGATGTACGGCAGCGCGTTGAAATTCTTTATTCAAACAATGTTCTGGTAAATCTCGAATATAATTAAAACTCTGCCAACGTGCCGGTTGCATTCCCTCCACAGGTGCAGACAGCATATAAGGCACTTCATTAGAAGCACCCTTACGCCCAAAAGTTAACTGTCCCACCATAATCGTACTCGTCCAATTAGAAGCAGGATCGCAATCAAAAATACGGGCGCGATTGAAAGTAGTCCCCAAATATTCATTATGATGACCCCACATATCTACACTGCGCCCAACGATAGGATCGTCGCGATCGATTCCGAATTCTCTTTGAGTACTAACAATCTGTGCATCTATAACAAAGTGACCATTTCCTCCAAAATCCCATCCCTTCGCCATGCTGAAGCAACCATTTTCATCTAACTTCCCTTCAGCATTAAATCTCTCACCCAAGTTTTGAAGATATTCATGATAGTCGGATACAGGACGCGATCGATCGAACGGCTTGCCATTCATATAAACCGTGTTGGTACTGAGATCTACCAAACCATTTTTATTTCCCGTCGGTGCGTGGATGCGGGCGAATCCTTGGAAATGCAAGCGAGGAAAATCTAAAATACTCATAACAAAATAATCTTAAAAATATTTTTTAGATCGCGATTGGCTGTTTATCTGCGTTTATCCGCGTAGCCTACGGCACGGCTTACGCCTACATCTGTGGACTGTATTACTCAGAATTTAGAACGCGATCGGGAATAAATAGGGAAGACTTAAAAAAGGATTTATGACTCTAAAAACTAGAGCAAACAATGTAAGCTAATCGATCGATTAAATATGTCTCCTAAAAAAAATCTCACAATTCAAGAATTCAATGAATTAGCCAAAAAACTCATCGGTCATAAAATTAATCGTATTACCTACTTTGAAATTGACTATCAAACTGGAAAACCTTGCTGGGAATATGAACAGTATGACTTCTTAGATTATGGTTTCGATCTAGAGACAGAAGCAGAAAAAACATTTGGGTTTATTTGGGATTGGGAGTTTTATCAGTACAATATTTCTGTCAAAGAATATTCTTTGAAGAAAGAAATTACAACATACAAATTTTGGGATGTGACATCTTCAAGTAGATGGTCGTCATATTTAGGTATTGAAATTGTCGATGTTCTTGTGTATTGGTCTTGGGTAATTACTGAAGGTAGTCGTTTGGAATATCCTCAAGATATTGTTTTGATTTTTGCTAATGGGAATAAGCTTTTTGTTTCAGCTATAGATATCTGGGAAGATCGGAGAATTATTTCACAATTTTCAGATAATTTAGTTGTTTTTTTTGACGAAGTTGTTGCTAAAAAATGGGGAGTACCAGAAGGTAAAATTATAGAGTTACTTTAGACTGAGTTTTTAGTTAGTGCGATCGACTCTCATCCGTTTTTATCCACGTTTATATGCGGACTGCTTTATTCAGAGTTTAAAATGCGATCGGCAATAGCGGATATCTCGTAGGGGCGCGCTTGCCATGCTCCTTTCAGGAGAACTAGCCTGACGGCACGTTCGTGCGCCTACGTTTTCGCCCCTACATTAATTTAATGCGTTGGTTTTCAATTGATATGATTTTTGTATTTTTTTAGAGAATTCTATTTATAACCAAAACTAAAAATATCTCAAAATAAAAATGCAATTCACAATTGGACAGACATAAACTCGTCAACAAATTCGTCAACAATTAGGAAGAGAAATACAATGTTATCTTCCACACTTCAAATAACCAATTATTAAAAAATTAACGCCTGATTTTATAACGACGTGTTTGTAATTTTTGTAAAAATGACAAGGTGAACGAAATTGTCATTAAAATAAGTATCAGCGTTCCAAATGGAATAGTTACAAATATATATCAACCAAAAACACCCATTCCATAAAGTAAATCTTCTATATCATTACCAAGTACTAGGCAAGGGTTTGAATAACCTTCATGTACTTGACAATTAAATAATTTAGCGATGAAAACTACAATTGTTACTAAAAACATTGGAGAAAACATAACTAAAATAACAGCTCCATATGCTGCTAGCACTTTAAGTATTTTTCGTTTCATCATTCAAAATATTTCGATCGACAATGTTCATTACATATTTTACTTAATTGTTTTTTGTATTACATATATTTTTGAATGCGATCGACTACATGATAATAACCATTTGTTTGATTCGATCGCTCACCAAAACTCGATCGACTGTTTACCCGCGTTCATCTGTGGACTGTTTTACTCAAAATCTAAAACGCGATCGAAAATAAATGGGCGATCGACCTCAAATAACCAATCACCATTTTGAAGGATTATCAGGGTGTAATTGGTCAACTTCCCAAGACAAAGGATTATTAAGAACATATTGCCGTATCTTGTGTAAATATTCTTCATCACGAATAATATGGTCATAATAATTACGTTGCCATACTGGTGTACCTGGTGAATCACGAAGAATATTTATCTGTTTAGTACTAGCAGATTTAAAAGAACCAATAATTGTTGGCAAAGAACCAGCAATTGGTTTACCAAATTGACCCTTGTAGGGGTTTGGCAATGCCAAACCCCTACCATCATCTATCGCATTCTTATCATCATCTTTCATAACCAAAATGCCATGAATATGATTTGGCATTACAATAAATTCATCTAGCTCAATTCTTGAAAAATGCTTTGGAATTGCTTGCCAACATTCTAAGACAATTTTTCCAAATTCAATTAATTTCATTTCACCATCAGTAATTGCACCAAATAAACATTGTCTTTGGCAAGTACAAATAGTAATAAAATACGCACCTGCTTTGCTGTAATCGTATCCTTTTAATCTAATCGATCGACGATGATGTTTGGCTGGATTGTAACTCATTTATTTTGGTTCAAGCTGCTTATAAATGAGATTACCCAACTATTATTTAATGAAAAACATAATTCTATTTGCTCGATCGCCAAAACTCGATCGACTGTTTATTCGCGTTCATCTGCGGACTGTTTTATTTAGTATCTAAAACGCGATCGAAAATAAATGGGCGATCGCTTAATCTTAGCTAGTAAACTTCATCGTGTGAACCCAGCGTTAGCAAAAAAATCTCTTCTTCTCCCGAAATAGAATTTTTCACAAACTCGAACAGAATGCGATTGCTATAGTCAATAGAGCAAGCCCATCTATCTGATAATTCACCTTTAAGTTTATGAGTACGTAAGCTAGGGTGAAATGGCTCTTTAGCCAGTTGTTGCAAAGTTTTTTCTACAGATGTACGTAATTGTGGATTTTGACGAAGCAATCGCTTGAGATTTCTAGTAAATGTTGGACTCCAAACTAGCTGTGTCAATCGTCTAACTCCGCCATCAAATCTTCAACCGAACCACGACGAACATTTCCTTGTGCGTAATTTTTTTCTGCTTCTGCAACTTCTTGTAATAGATCCGATCGGCGCTGTTGTTTGAGACGCTTGTCGATAATATCTATGAGAATAGCTTGCTCATCAAACGATAAAGCTTCTACAACCTCGATCGCGCTTTGAAATGAAGGTGTTTGAGTAACTTTATCCATCGCTTATTTCTGTTTAACCAAAAAATTAAATAACTTAAATGTTCGTCTATTTTAACTAAAAGCAATCCAAGTAATCGCCTAATTTAATT
>JBOFLQ010000166.1:0-13105 GCA_051657945.1 Xenococcaceae cyanobacterium
TTTCTACTCAGCACTGTTACTTGTTTGCGCTTCCATTTCTTTGACAATTTCCTCTGGACGTTTTCCCGCACGTTTGGAATCAGCAGGTAAATCGTGAGGACTGACTACGCCTTTGGGCAAGTAAGCTAATTCTCGTAGAGGAGTAACCATCGGATCTTGAGTTACCTTGTATGGTAAACGTCCCAAAGCCACGTTATCGTAGTTGAGTTCGTGGCGATCGTAAGAAGCGAGTTCGTATTCTTCCGTCATCGAAAGGCAATTAGTCGGACAATATTCAACGCAGTTACCGCAGAAAATACAAACCCCAAAGTCGATACTGTAGTGCTTGAGTTTTTTCTTTTTAACCGCCTTATCAAATTCCCAATCAACTACTGGCAAATTAATCGGACAAACTCGAACGCAAACTTCACAAGAAATGCACTTGTCAAATTCAAAGTGAATTCTACCTCGGAAACGTTCTGAAGGAATTAGCTTTTCGTAAGGATATTGTACGGTAACCGGTCTTCTTCTCATGTGGTCGAAAGTTACCGACAAACCCTGACCGATAAATTTAGCTGCTTGTACGCTCTCTTTAGCGTAGTCTTGGACTTGTTTGAGGATATTCAACATGGGTTTTGTAGCTTGTCACTAGTTTTTGGTTATTTTAACAGTACGCTCGTACTAAATTCGATGGATTTCAGATGAGGTAAAACAAAAATTCTCTTCTGCTCCTCTGCTCCTCTGCCTTCTGCAACTACCCGCCAAAAGCAACGGGAAAGGCTAATTTGAGAGCGGCGGTAATCAGTAAATTAACCAAAGAAACTGGTAGTAAAAATTTCCAACCGAGGTTGAGCAGTTGATCGATTCTAACGCGAGGAACTGTCCAACGTAGTAGCACGGCGATAAATACCAAGAAATAAGCTTTAAGAACGGTCATCGTAATACCTAAAGCTGCTGCGATTACTTGCAACCAAGAAGTGGTTTCGCTGATTCCCAACCAGTTAGCGATCGTGCCTAAAGAAACAGGCAATTCCCAACCACCTAGGTAGATGATGGCAACTACCAAAGCAGATAAAACTAGGTTGACATAAGAACCGACGTAAAACAGACCGAATTTCATTCCTGAATATTCGGTTTGATAGCCAGCTACTAACTCTTCTTCAGCTTCGGGAAGGTCAAAAGGAAGGCGTTCGCATTCTGCTAAAGCAGCGATCCAAAAAATAATAAATCCAACTGGTTGTCGCCAAATATTCCAGCCGAGAATACCATAACCAGATTGTTGTTGAACGATGTCGATCGTGCTGAGACTGTTAGACATCATTGCGATCGCCAATACGGCAAAAGCAAGGGGTATTTCATAGCTGATTGACTGCGCTGCTGCTCTCAATCCACCTAGAAGGGCATATTTGTTGTTAGAAGCATAACCAGACATCAGCAGACCGATCGGCGCGATGCTAGAAAGAGAAATCCACAAGAAAATCCCGACATTTAAATCTGTGATAACTAAATTTTGTCCGAACGGAACAATTAAATAAGATAAAAATACGGGGATAACGACGATAATCGGGCCGAGGGTAAAAAGCCAAGGGTCGGCTTTGGCGGGAATGATATCTTCTTTAAATACTAATTTTAAACCATCTGCTACTGGCTGCAAAACTCCCAGAGGGCCAGCATATTCGGGGCCAATTCTCTGTTGTGCTGCTGCTGAGATTTTTCTCTCTAGCCAAACTACTACTAAAACTCCAACAGTAGCCACTACTATCATCAAAAACATGGGTAAGGGCAGCCAGAAAGCTTTGGCAACACCAGAGGAAAGTCCCAAATCCTTCAGTGTTTCGATAAAACTGCCTTGTAGGTCGATTCCTGAGTTCATACTTGCCAATAAAATTTATATATCGGTTTTGTTAATACCGACTTTTGCTTACTTTTTGGAGTAATTTTTTACAGTCTCAATGCTTAGTATATCGTTGTCTGGTTCATAGCTTGGCAAGTTTGCTGAGAAATTCCGCCTATCGGTTGTATAGGTTTTTATCTATGACTAGCTTTTATTTAATGCTAACTAAATTTGAGTAATTTTTAAAAATAATAGTTTTCAATTATTTTTTTGAAAAATTCATACTCTAAATAAAACGATTATTGTTTGCTATATTCAATGGATTTGTTAACGAAATGGCGATCGCTAAAATGCGATCGCCAGCAAATTTTTCAAACTAGAATGAGAAGCATGATTCAACCAAATTGAATATGAATCCTCAGTTGCCAAAAACAAAAACTCTTAGTTTATACGAACAAGATTATTTATTGTGGATCGAAACAACCCTGATTCAACTTAGACAAGGAAGATTGACGGAATTAGATCTAGCTAACCTCATTGAAGAAATTGAGGACATGGGCAATAGCCAAAAATTGGCATTAGAAAGTAATCTTAGGGTTTTGTTGATGCATTTATTGAAATGGAAGTATCAGCCAGATAAACAAACTAATAGTTGGAAATACACAATCGTCGAACATCGTAAAAGAATTATCAAATCTTTTAAAATTAGTCCTTCTCTAAAACCATATTTCGAACGAGTTTTTGCTGAATGTTATCGAGATGCTGTGGATTTAGCATCTGCGGAAACTGGCTTGTCAGAAGCAACTTTTCCCGATCGATGTCCTTTTAGCCAAGAAGATGTTCTTAATAGTAATTATTTGCCCGATTAGAATATTCAGTCGCGATCTGCCGTAGGCGATGCTCCGCAATCGCGTTTTCTTGAATTAAAATAGATACGCGATCGCTTGTCGATCGGAACATTCGATCGCGTATTTATTGAATTTCCTATTTTTAATCATCATTTGTAAAATTGCGATCGAGGAAATTTAAGGCATGGTTGCGAATTTCGTAATATTCTTTTGATTCTCTCAATTCATGAGGATTACGGGGATGTGAAAAAGGAATTTCTAAAATTTCGCCGATATTTGCTTTGGGGCCATTTGTCATTAAAATAATGCGATCGGACATAAAAATTGCTTCGTCTACATCGTGTGTAATCATCATGGCAGTTTGATGATATTCTTCACAAATCGCTAATACTTGTTTGTGTAATTTGCGTTTGGTTAAAGCATCTAACGCACCAAAAGGTTCATCCATGAGTAGCAATTTTGGACGTACCGCCAAAGCGCGGGCGATACCTACTCTTTGTTTCATCCCACCCGAAATTTCGTCGGGATATTTATCGGCGGCGGCGGTTAAATTTACCATTGTCAAATGTTCGCTGACAACTTGTTGTTTCTCGACTTTATTCGCTTTTTTGTAAACTTCATCAACTGCCAAGCGAATATTTTCTTTGACTGTCAACCAAGGAAGTAGAGAATATTGTTGAAATACCATCATGCGATCGGCACCTGGTTTACGAATTTCTTTTCCTTCAAGAGTTACTAATCCTGATGTCGCTTTCTCCAAACCACCGACGATCTTGATTAAGGTCGATTTACCGCAACCAGAGTGACCGATAATTGAAATGTATTCTCCTTTGCGGATACTTAAGTTAACGCGATCGAGAATGACAAATTCTTCACCATTAGGATTGGGATAGGATTTAACTAGATTTTCGATTTCCAAAAATCCTGTAGCGGTATTTTCGTTGCTAAGGGCGTTAGTAGATGGTTGCATTATAGGCATCATGATTGCTAGTTAATAAATATAAGTTTGGCATTGCTGAAAGCATGATGGGCGAAGCCCATCCTACGGTTAAGACATAAAAGCCCATCCTACGGCTAAGACATAGAAGCCCATCCTACGGCTAAGACATAAAGAAAGATTTGGGGCGATTTGCTTTGATGGGGAAACTTTTTAAATAACCTACAGGATCGCTAGGATCGAAAGCTTTTTTATCTATAAATAACTCAGCAGATTCGACTTTGTAATCTTCTTTCGGACAGACAATTCCCATTTCTGAAGCAATTTCACGGTATAAATCTGTTTTCCAGGCACGTCTTGCTAATTGTTCGGCATTTTTAGGAAATTCGGGAATTTGTCCCCAACGAGTCGCCTGAGTCATAATCCACAAACTCTGAGACTGCCATAAAAATGTAGAATGATCGCCCTCGATCGATTTTAAATTGTCGGGAAGGTCAAAAAAGATGGTGGTAAAAGGTTCGGAAACGAGACGTTTTTTGCCATCGAAACCGCCATAATTATACTCACCAACGATACCTGGTCTGGTAAATTTATCTATAGCTCCTGTTTTCGGTTTTGCACCTGTAAACGATCGATCGGTAATCAGTTTGGCTACTTCAGCACGATTTTTGGGATCGCTACAATACTGACAGGCTTCTATCATGGCTTTAACCAGACTGCGATATGTTTTCGGATTGTCCTCGATAAACGATTCCATCACTGCTAAAAGTCTGTCTGGATGTCCCCGCCAAATTTCTCGACCTTGTGCAAAAGTAAACCCGATCGCCTTTCCTTGTTTTCCTAGTGGATTGAGCGCTCTAGTATTCCAAGGTTCTGCTACCATATAAGTCTGCATCGCACCTAAGCGCATATTACTGACCATTTGCGGCGGCGGAAAGATGATTAAACGAAACTCGTTATCGGGGTCAATTCCTGTGGCTGCTGTTAGATAACGAACGAAATATTCATAAATTGAAGAACTTAGGACGGTTGCTAAAATCTTTTCTTCTGTAGGTTGCTTGGCGAAATAATCGCGAAACTGATTCTCAAATTCTTCCAGATTGCCATTATATTCTTGCCAGGGGCGAATGCCAAAGTCCCACATTTTTTGATTCATGGTCATGCCATTACCGTGACGATGAATAGTCATGGCAGCACATAAGGGGGCGTGAGGCGCGCCTTCTGCACCAATTCTAGCGTTAGTAACTGCACCCGAAACCACGGGGGAAGCATCGAGACGACCAAAAATAACACCGTCACGAGATGTCGCCCAGCTAGCTTCACGGCTGAGAGTAACGTTTAATCCGTATTTACGAAACAAGCCTTTAGTATAAGCAATTGCAAAGGGCGCACAGTCGTTGACGGGAACAAAACCGATTGTCAGATTTGGTTTTTCTAGGGTACTCGGATCGACGATAGGTTCGATCGCCAATGCTTCCTGAGAAAGCCCACTAGTCTTACTTTGAGGGCTACCAACACAACCAGAAAGGGCTAATCCAGCAGTGGTTGCACCTATCCCCTGAATAAATTTTCGTCTTGTTAAATTTTCCATGGTTTATAAGAAGGCAGAGGGCAGAGGGCAGAAGGAAGACAAGAATTAATATATCCTGCTAAATTTTTATACTTAAAAAGTTTATCCATATATACACCTTCTTACTTATTTAGCTTATTAGATATAATTAGCTCACTCTTCAAACTTTTAACTTCAAACATATGAGTTACAAAGAACAATTTATTTGGCAGCGCGGCATCAAACTCGCTATTAATTGTTATAAATTAACTGACCATTTTCCTAAATCAGAAATTTATGGGTTAACTAATCAAATTAGACGCTCAAGTGTCTCAGTTCCCTCTAACATTGCTGAAGGATATGGTAGACAATATAAAAAAGAGTACATAAATTTTTTGCACATAGCATTAGGTTCTCTTCGAGAGTTAGATACGCAATTAATTATTGCTAAAGAAGTGGGACTGGCAGAAAAACAGCTTTTTATTTCAGTAATGGGTGAAGTTGAAGAGATGCAAAAAATTATGGTTTCTTCATTAAACAAATTGAAAACTTAAACAAAAGCAAAAGCTCTAAGGCAGATAAAACAACAAAGTGGTACTAAAGTTGTTGATGAGAGTAATAGCTGAAATAGAACGGCTGTTAACCTTCTGCCCTCTGCCCTTATTTTGTTTTTCTACGAGTTACTAAAACTTCTAGTTGACCGAGTGCGTAATCTAATAATAATCCCGTCAAGCCTATTACCAATACGGCTAGAAATACAGAATTAAGATTGAGGCGATTCCATTCATCCCAGACGAAAAAGCCAATTCCCAAACCACCTGTAAGCATTTCTACCGCCACGATCACTAGCCATGCGATTCCCAAGGAAATTCGCAAACCTGTAAATATGTATGGCAAGCTGGCAGGTAAAATAATTTTGAAAATTTGTCTGTGGCGTGGCATTTCTAAAACTCTTGCCACGTTGATGTAATCGCGATCGACGCTAGAAACACCCAAAGCTGTATTAATAATGGTGGGCCACAATGAAGTTATAAAAATAACAAAAATTGCCGAAGGGTCTGCTAAATTAAAAATTGCTAGGGCGATCGGCAGCCAAGCTAGAGGCGAAACTGGTTTGAAAATTTGAATTAAAGGATTAATCGCTAACATCGCAGGTCGAGACATGCCAATTAAAAATCCGACGGGAATAGCGACTAAAGCACTGAGTAAAAATCCGATCGACACTCTTCTGAGACTGGCAAGCAATAACCAACCTATTCCTAAATTACCAGGGCCGCGCACAAAAAAGGGATTGACAATGTAATCAATATTCGCTACGAAAGCTTCGATCGGCGTGGGCATCAAGTCTGGATTGAGTATGGCGACTATCCACCACAGCACAATTACGCCCAGAAATCCCAGAAGCGGTAGAATGAATACATCGCGTAGGATAAAAGGTTTTGTTTTTTTCCATGCCGCCGCTGTAGCTACGGCGATCGCAGAAAGATTGAGTTGAGTTGACATCGCTCTCCTTGAAGTTAAGGTCAGTTTCGCAAATAGCAGTCTAAGAAAAGCTAGGGAAGCTGATGATGTCAAGTCATTGTCTAAATGCTGACTCTTCAGTCTTCTCCCAATGCCTACGGAGTTAGCTGACGGGCTAGGGTTGAGAGTTACCCCTCAAAGAGTCCTTATCATAAAAAATAAGGGTTTTTCTTTAATAAGCCCCTTTAGTTGGTTCCTCCGCTCCAAAAATTTAAAAAGTTTTTGGACTCGGCTGACTATATTTTACTGTTTGATAATTATATTTCATTATATCTAAATTATTAATAATTATCTGTCTTTCAGATTACAGACTTTTATTTTGAGAAATTTTAATTATAAAAATTGCTCGTGCCAACTTTGTTTGGTATGAAAATAAGAGCAGATTATCAAATTGAAAAATAAGAAAAGAGTTAGTCTAATCTCGTTTTTTAGAGAGTTTTTTAACTGCTTTGCTGGCAAATAATTTAGCTAGATGCAATTTAGTTAAATTTTTAATGTTAGACGCATAATCTTGTTTGCGATCGCAAAAATCATTAATCTCTTCTAAAATTATCTCAAAGCGTTTGAGAATATTTTCGCTTCGATATTCGTCAAAAAAGTTTTCTGGCAAAGGAGATGTTTCTTGCTTCTGAATTGCTTTGATAATGCGTCGAACATCATATTCTTTGGAATATCCAGCAATTTTATAACAATTAAATCCTGGATCGAGATAATCAGAAAGTCCGCCGTTAATACTAGAAAATACTTGACAACCACAAGCCAAAGCTTCCATCGGTTGCATACCAAAACCTTCGCTGACATTTTGTTGCGCCCAATATTCAGCAGAATCGTATAAATATACCTTGGCGCGATTAAAAAGTCCTGCCAAATCTTCTACATAAGAATCAACGACAAACACTTTACATTGTTGTTGTAAAGTTGGCACTAATTGTTTGAGTAAATATCTTGAAGATTTGCGTGCTTGTACCAAAACATCTATATCTTTAGATATATTTAAATTCTGAAAATTATTATCGATTTGATTGGGTAAATAATAGATAAGTGAATTGGGAGATTGTTGTCCCCAATATCCCATAGTGTTACGGCTGACAGCGACGATCGGAATGCTCGAAGGAAGTTTAAAACCATAACCCGCACTATGCGCGTGATAGATAAGGTGATATGATTTTAATCGATGCGCTAGTTTAGCAACGTCAAAGCCCCAACTCATGACAAATATTGCTTTGTCTGGATCGACATCAGCAAGCAAATCGTCAAGAAATATTGTATCTTTTTCTCTTTGACGATAGGTAACTACTTCTGCATCGCAGATTTGTTTGGCTAGATCGACAGTTTTTAATTCTACCCAAAGACCCCCACAAGCAAATTTTCCACCCGTCCCAGGCAGCAAAAAGTATAATTTTCTCACGCAGCGATCGCTCTCCATCTTTAGTCAATTAAAACTCAACTTCAGAGGATAATCATAACGAAGTATTTTTAAAATGCAAATACAGATTATGGACGGCGATTTAATTTCTTTTTTAGTGGGAATCGGAATTTTGGTTATGTATCTAATTTTTTCTGCCCAAACAGAAATGTTTACCAAATTTCCCTGGCAAAAAAATCAAAAATAAACTTATAAATCAACAATACTTCTCAATTGCTTATTCTCTTTAAATAGCTACCGAACTAGCTCTAGTGTAATTAAAATTTTGTGAATAAACATAATTTTTGAACGGTTCATTGATGACTACATCAGTGAAATTTGTTTCTTGTAGTTCGGCTTCGAGTAAATTAGCTTCGCTGAGATTAGCGTTTTCTAGATTAGCTCGATTTAATATGGCGCGAAATAAATTAGCTCCTTCTAAAGAAGCTTTATTTAAATTGGCACTAGTTAGATTTGCTTCTATTAAATTGACCGATCGCAGACGTGAATCTTCAAGGTTGGCATTGGTTAAATTAGCTTTTTCTAAATTAGAACCACTCAGTTTTGCATAAGAAAGATTTACACCGCAAAGATCGGCTTTACTAAGATCTACATCCCTTAAAAAAGCTTGACTGAGATTAGTATCTGTAAAAGAGGCGGCACAAAGTTTAGCGCCACTTAACCTTGCTTTTTGCAAATTTGCCCAATTTAAATTAGCTCTTCTCAGATTTGCCTCTCTTAAATTAATTCCTTCTAAATTACTGCCACAAAGATTTGCCTTCCATAAATTAGATTTTTTTAGGTTGGCATGAGCTAAATTAACACCGCTGAGTCTAGCTTTTAGGAATTTTGACTTCACCATAAAAGCACCTTTAAGATTTGCTTTCGTAAAATCAGCGGCGATCGCACTGCTGTCACTCATTTTGACAAAACTCAAATTTGCCCAATTTAACTTAACTTTGTTAAAGTTAGACCTGGTTAAAAAAGAACGACTGAGATTTGCTCCCATTAAATTAGCGCCACTTAGATCGACTCCAATCAGAATTAATCCACTTAAATCGGCTCCTTGAAGATCGATTCCACAAAATTTTCTTTGTCCTTGTTCGTAAAGCCTTAGTAAATCCTCAACTTTCACTTTTACTAATAACTCCGTATAAGTATTAGTTGCTAGATGTTTTTAAGCTCTAACTAGCAATGTAATTCCCAATATTAATAAATTGAGAATAAATACTATCTCTTCATAACAATTCTTAAGAAAGGGAATAGGGGCTAGGGATTAGCTAGTTACTTTTGCCGATTGCGAAGCACTACCTGCGGTAGATCGACTTTACCCTTTACTAAGTAAACAAAGAATAAATTTGTCCGTCGAGCAATAATCTAGTGATACCTTTAGCCTGTAGATAGGATGAGGTTTTTTGCAACATTTGACTGTCAGGAACTTTAATCACCCGTTGAGAGCGATGAGAAAAACGTCTCGCTACACGATGATTGTCAAAAACTGGTAATGTTTTCTGCCTAATTTCTTCTTCAGAAATTGTTCCAAGAGCGGCAAAATCTTTCATTGGTAGAACGATTAATTCGGCTAAGCGATCGACTACTAAATAGCAAGTTTTGGGTAAAGATGCTTTCGATAGCGGCAATACTTTTAGATTGGCATTTTTGCCCTTGCGCGACAAGCTTGATTCGATCGCGACATTCCAATCATTATCGTCCTCATCGTCATCATCGTCGTCATCATCGTCATCAATATCATCGAGATCGGAAACGTCTTCTCCCAACATTTCTTCAAGAGTAAAAGCTTCTACTCTTTTCAACTCTTCTGCTTCTGCTACTGAAATTTCCGTTTGTCGAACAACTGGCGCGATCGTTTTGACTTTTTTTTCTATTATTCGTTCTTTTTCAACTGGGGCGCTCGCCGTTTCTGGGGGTGTCAGTTCGCTTGTTTTTTCAGGGACGGATCGAGTAGCACTGGGAAGCTTAACTTTTAATGACTCTACTTCGCTAACAGCAGTCTCATCTTCAAGTTGAGAAGATGCTGAGGAACGTCGTTTTCGACGACGAATAGCACTATCTGCGTCCTCTCGATCGGTTGGGGTCGATAATTCTTCAATAAGATTAGTTTCAGTTGGTTTGTCGATCGCCAATTCTAATTGTTGCTTGACTATTTCTGGTGCGATCGATTGTTCTCGGGGGGTTCTAGCAAGGCGCTTTTGCTGAATTAGATCTTCGTATTCCTTCTCGGATAGATTAGTCTTTAGAAAACGACTAATGGTCGAACTACTAACCCCAAAGCGCGTTGCTAAAGTTGAGGTTGTCTCGTCTGTCTGTTTGTACAGACTGATTATTTCTTGTTTGTCGGCATCAGACAGTTTTCTCGGACTCATGCTAATTCAACTTACCTTACTCCAAGCCTTCTATTTTACAACAATTACTGGGGTATGAGAGATTAAGATCGATCGCTAATAACCGATCGACTTGAGATAGTCGTTTCCTGTTCCCTAAAAAAATCAAAAATTTTTTTAGATATTTAGAGAAATATCTATTTAACTGATAAAGTGATCTGTGGCTTACTATCGATAGAGATTACTTATGCCTATATCTAAGGCTGCACCAGCATTATTAGTTCTAGCAGATGGAAGTTCGTATCAAGGTTTGTCGTTTGGATCTAGCGGCACAGCTTTGGGAGAAGTAGTTTTTAATACGGGAATGACTGGTTATCAAGAAGTTTTAACCGATCCCAGTTATTACGGACAAATTGTTACTTTTACATATCCAGAACTGGGAAACACAGGCGTTAATGACGAAGATGAAGAATCGTTTCGTCCTCAGATCAAAGCAGCGATCGCGCGCAATATTTGTCATCGTCCTAGTAACTGGCGCGCCACTAAATCTTTAACCGAATACCTCAAAGAACATAACATTCCAGGTATTTACGGGATCGATACCCGCGCCCTTACTCGTAAAATTAGAGCCACTGGTGCAATTAATGGGGGAATATCTACAGAAATTCTCGATCCTCAAGAATTATTACGTCTCGTTAGAGAAGCACCCGATATGGCAGGGTTGAACTTAGTCAAAGAAGTTAGCACCACAAAAGTGTATGAATGGTCTGAGTCTACTAATAACTATTGGGAGTTTCGTCCAAATACCGCTGTCGATGGCGATCTTCTAACGGTAGTGGCGATCGATTTTGGTGTCAAACGCAATATTCTCAAACGTCTGGCTAGTTATGGTTGTCGCGTTATTGTCGTACCAGTTAATACCTCCGCCGCAGAAATTCTCAAATACAATCCCGATGGCGTTTTTCTCTCCAACGGACCGGGAGATCCAGCCGCCGTTACAGAAGGAATCGAAACTACAAAAAAATTGCTAGCGGCTAATAAACCTACTTTTGGTATTTGTATGGGACACCAAATTTTGGGATTATCCCTGGGTGCGGAAACATTTAAACTCAAATTCGGACATCGAGGACTCAATCAACCCTGCGGACTACAACAGCAAATAGAAATCACCAGTCAGAATCATGGTTTTGCCATTAAAGCCGATTCCTTGGCTGCTGAAATTGAAATTACTCATCTGAATTTAAACGATCGCACCGTAGCAGGATTGCAACACAAAAACTTGCCTTTCTTTTCGGTTCAGTATCATCCAGAAGCGAGTCCAGGGCCTCACGATGCTGATTACCTATTCGAGAAATTTGTAGAGTTGATGAAAGAGCATAAAGTTAAATAAAAGCTTAACAAAAAATTAATTTCAGCTCTTAAAATCCTCAAATCAGAACATACAGTGCGTTATACTGTACCATTGACCCACTCACTACTTTTTGCTAAATTTACGTGGCAAAAAGTACATACCGTATAGAAAAAAAGTTTAGGAGGATACTATTCCAGAGCAACTAAGCCTGACAGTAAGCTTAAGAGGCACTCGCGAAGTCAGGAAAAACTACCAAATCTTCCGTCTGACTGGTCTGTTAGACGCTTTTTCCGAACCAACGTTTCGAAAAACGATCGGTCAATGTATCGATGAAGGCCCCAAAGACGTGGTTCTAGTTCTTGCCCAAATCGACTTTATTGATAGTTCTGGTTTGGGAGCTTTGGTACAACTAGTCAAGAAGGCTCAAAATGCTGGTGGAAGTCTGCAAATTGTCACCAATGCTCGTGTGACGCAGACTGTCAAACTAGTTCGTTTAGAAAAATTTCTTTCTCTCCAGCCTTCTGTAGAAGTTGCCTTAGAAAATATCAAAAGCTAGCGTCAAAAAATGTGAATTTACCAGAGCAACAAGAGCAAAAGCTCGTCCCATCGGCTCTTACTTGGGTAGAAATATTATTAAAGGTTAATGGTGTTGACACCAATGCGGCGACCGATTTAAATCGGTTGTCACCAGCGTCTTTAGCATATATTGGAGATGCGGTTTTCGAACTTTATATTCGTACTCTTTATCTCTTGCCACCTAAACGTATTGTAGACTACCATAACCTAGTAGTAGCTCAAGTTAGAGCCGAAACTCAGGCAACTTATTTAAAGACTCTCGATGCTCATCTGACAGAAATGGAAAGGGAAATTGTCAGACGGGGTCGTAATGCAGCAAAAGGGCATCCTCGTCGTCTTTCTCCCGATCTTTACCAAAAAGCCAGTGGTTTGGAAACATTAATCGGTTATTTATATTTAAAAAACCCTCAACGTTTGCAAGAGTTATTGACGAAATTAGAAATCGATCGAGTCTGATTAATTTATAGTAACTGACTTTAATTTAATAAGTTTTTTTTGGTTAAAAAATATGAAAGCAAAACGCCCTTACTCTAAAAACCCCAAGGGTAAATCACGCAGGCCATTTAAACAAGAAGATCGAAACCAAACCTTATCTGCGCCTAGGCTCAAAGTTCAAAGCAATCGCCCACTCACCAAAAAACCTCAAGTAATTACGGTAACGACAGAAAAGACAGAAGAAACAGAAGAAAACGATTTTGTCTACGGTCGTCATCCTGTTTTAGCTGTTTTAGAGAGCAAACGACAAATAAATCGGGTTTGGATT
>JBOFLQ010000167.1:0-31505 GCA_051657945.1 Xenococcaceae cyanobacterium
TAAATTAATTCCTTGATGCAATAAAATTAGACGATCGAATTTAGCATTTTGCAAAGTTTTGGGATAAATATCGCTTTCTAAAATCGGACGCAAAGCTTCTAAAACTAATTTTTTATCGAGATGATTTCCTTTAGTATGAGATGTGGGAATGTAAGCAATTTCATCGGTTCGTGAAGCGGAGCTATCCCGAAGGGAATCGCCCCAACAGCATCCAATTCCTACTAAATCTGCTTCTTGGGGTTCGAGGGATGTAGTTTCAGTATCCCAAGCAACTGGGTAACTTAGATTTTTTTGTTGCTTGAGAAGACTGACTAAGCTATTAAGTTTGTTTTCTGTATCGATAATTTGCGCTTCGATGGCGATCGCTGCTTTAACTGTTGAATTTTCTGGTGATAAAGATTCTAAAGTAGTATCGGAGCGATCGAATAAAGATAGTTGAGTGATGCTTTCTGGTTGAGATTGAGATGATACGGATGGATTGTCTGTAACTTCTAAATTACCGCCAAATCGTTGTTGTAATTTATTAATTTGACGCAGAAATGTATTTAATTCTAGTTTTTGTAGGAGGGGAGTTAAATTTTTAACGTCAAATCCTTTTAACTGAAATTCTGATAGAGAAGTTTGGATCGGAACGTTGTATACTAACTGAGCTAGATGTTGGGATCGCTCTGCATCTTCTTTACCTTCTTCGAGTTTTTTCTTAAGCGATCCTTTAATGCGATCGATGTTTTGATATACCGCATCGAGAGTTTCATATTCTTTAAGCAGTTTTACGGCGGTTTTTTCGCCGATACCTCTTACGCCAGGAATGTTATCTGACGGATCGCCACAAAGAGCTTTATAATCTACAATCTGATTCGGTTTAACACCTAATTTTGCTTCGACTGCTTCGGGATCGAATTCGGAGTAACTACCATTCGAGCTTTTAATTAATTTATTGTCTAAATAAAGTACGCTAATATTTTTGTCGCGATCGACTAGTTGAAATAAGTCGCGATCGCCAGTGAGAATTTTGACTTGATATCCCGAATTACTTGCTTGCTGTGACAAAGTAGCAATGATATCGTCTGCTTCATATCCAGCATTCGTAACGGTAGAAATATTGAGAGCCGCCAATAATTGCTGTAAATTTTTAAGATCGATGATAAAATCTTCTGGTGTTTCTTTGCGATCGGCTTTATAGTTGGGATCGGCTTGATGGCGAAAAGTAGGTACGCTTAAGTCGAAAGCGATCGCCAAGAATTGGGGTTGTTGAGATTGAATAACTTGAATTAAAGAATTAACAAACCCAAAGCAAATACTGGTGGGAATGCCTTCTGAAGTACGCAGCGCACCTTGTCTGGATGTGGCGAATGCGTAAAAAGAGCGAAAAGCTAGAGAATGTCCGTCAACAAGTATTAATAAAGGCATATCGTTCGAATTTATCTCAAGGAAATTTGTGGTGCAATCGAAGTTAAAAAGTTTGGACATATTAGCGATTTAATCGCCTAAAAAATCTAGATAAAGCGCCGCCAGCAAATGCGCCTCTTCTCTGCGCTGGCGTTGCTACCCTGAAAAATTGACGCTAACAATAGCTAACTTTAATTAGTCTAGCTTTAGAAGTCTAAACTATTACTCTAAATCCCTTGATGTAAAGTTTAGTGACAATGCGTTTGACATCTTTATTTCTAATGATATTTTATATATAGGTACTAAGAAGCGAACGGAAGCTTCTCATTAAAACCAAGATTTCAGAGCCAGTGCCTTCTGCTCTCGATCTAACCATTACTTTGATACTAAAAAGACTGAAATAAGAGACGGCTTTTGCAAGTTTGTTGCAACCGCAATCTTAGCCAGAATTGGTAAATGTTAGCTTTAGCAATTAAAGTGTGGTCTAAATTAAACTTCAACCTGTTTTTTAGTCAATTTCTTAGGTAAAAATTAGCATTAGTTGTTAAATAGTTCAAAAATAATCCTCAGCTTTCTCAAGAGGATAAACTTCGCAGGAGCGACCCCAAGCATAATCTAGTCGGGTTGCTCCTGATTTGGTATTTAGTGACTGCAAAACAACGAGCGATCGTTGTTTATTGTTTGAATAATTTTTAAAATTTAATTTAAGTGAGTTTGTCGGCAATCGATCGCTTCAGCGCAATAACAAACGACAACTAAATAACTAATAAATAAATAACTAATAAGTATGCTAATTAGCATTGATTAAGATAGATAAAGAAAATTTAAAATTTTTCAAAAGAGTAAAATAGCTCACTAGTATTCTTAAGTTATCTGTGTAAATATACTTAGATAAAATCAACTATAAAGAGACAAAATAATTAAAAAAGTTAAATATTTTTGGGTGACTTTAAGTAAAAATGCTTAAGCTAATTCTGACCAAAACTCGTTCTTTGCGATAAAAAGCTGAATTTTTCAGGCTAATATTGAGTATTTACGAGCGATTTGCTTAAATTTAAGAATTATTAGCAATAAATAATTGAATGTTGTTGAATTATCTAGCTTCTGGTCTAGACAGACCAGCCCTGCCAATTTTTATGTTTGAGAACTTGGTAGAAAGTACGGAGAGGTCTAGCTCGAATGTTTAATAACCTCGATGAAAAATTACTAAATTTAAATAATCGTCATTTTTTTGTTATAGACACAATTATCTTTTTGTTCACGCCCTTAATGGGATTGACCTTACGCTTAGATGGGATAACTGGGGTAACACGATATCAATCTCGATTGTTCGTGGCAACATTACTTTTTTTAGCAATTAAGTTAACTGTGTTTTGTCTGTTTGGCTTTTATAAAAAATACTGGCGTTATGCAAGTATCGAAGAACTAGCCCAAATAGCCATACTAACGATGGTTTCGCTAGTTTTACAAATCATCGGGCTGAACATACTTTATATTTTACCAGTAGCTAGCATCGAACCTTTGCCAAGATCGCTACCGTTTTTAGATTGTTTGTTGAGTTTAATTTTAGTTGGTGGAGTACGTTTTAGCGTCAGAGCGGGAGAAAAAGTAGGTCAGAAAAAGAAAAAATATTGTCGGCGCGATCGCGTCGCGATCGTGGGAGCTGGAGACGCGGGCGTAGCTCTAGTACAAGAGATGCAGAGAAATCCGCAACTGGGCTTTTTACCCGTTGCATTTATTGATGACGATCCGCAAAAATTAAATTTAAAAGTACGGGGTATTCCTGTCGTTGGCGATCGCCATCAAATTCACGAAATCGCCACAGCGTACAATATCCGTCGCGTCTTAATTGCCATGCCAACCGCGCCAGGTAAAACGATTAGAGAAATTGTCGATCTCTGTCAGGCATCGGGAATCAAAGCAAGTACCTTACCAGGCATGCACGAAATTCTCAACGAACACGATCGCGTGCGCTTGGGCAGCGTTAGAGATGTCAACATCGAAGACTTGCTCAGACGCGAACCGATTCAAACCGACACCCAAGCCGTTTTTCAATCCCTAGAAGGCAAAACCGTACTAATTACGGGGGCTGGAGGTTCGATCGGCAGCGAACTCTGCCGACAAATTTTTAGATGTCGTCCCGCTCAAATAATTTTAATGGGACACGGCGAAAATTCAGTTTTTAACATTCAACAAGAACTAGAACAGTACATTAAAATTCTCATTCAAGACGAAGGAGAAGAAAGTAAAATTCCGCGTTTGACGGCTTCGATCGCAGACTTGCGTTCTCTATCTAGACTTAACTATTTATTTCATTCTTACAAGCCCGACATTGTCTTTCACGCGGCAGCGCACAAACACGTACCGTTGATGGAATTAAATTCCCCAGAAGCCATTACTAACAATATCTTGGGAACGAAAAACCTGGTCGATCTAGCGATGCAGCATCAAGTCAAACAATTCGTAATGATCTCCAGCGACAAAGCCGTCAATCCTACCAACGTAATGGGAGCTAGCAAACGAGTCGCCGAAATGCTAGTCTTGCAAGCAGCCCTCACCTGCGGCGATCGCTATGCCGTCGTCCGTTTTGGCAACGTACTCGGTTCTCGCGGTAGCGTCGTACCTACATTTCAAAGACAAATTGCCAAAGGTGGGCCGATCACGATTACCCATCCCGACATTTGTCGTTATTTTATGACGATCCCCGAAGCCGTGCAACTAGTATTGCAAGCTTCCGTACTCACCAATGGCGGTGGCGAAATTTTCATGCTGAACATGGGACAGCCAGTTAAAATTGTCGATCTTGCCAAAGATTTAATTCGCCTGTCGGGGTATGAAGTAGGCAAAGATATCGAGATTGTCTTTACGGGATTGCGACCGGGGGAAAAATTATACGAAGAATTGCTGATTCCAGGGGAAAAATACGACCCGACAAAACACGAAAAGATCTTAGCGATCGCTAACGCAACGGCAATCGTCCCCAAAAACTTAGATACAATTTTAGATGCTCTTTACCGAGCCGCCGCGCAAAACGAGCAGACCTTAATTTTATTTTTGCTAGAGCAACTAGTAGCAGGGTATCAACCCAAATATCCAGAAGGTTCTCCTGCTGTCAGCATTCAGAAAAAAATCGAAAAAACGATCGCTCAATCGAACTTAAAATTAAAAAGTAACAATTCAAAAACAAAAGCGATCGCACCTTACGAACCAACGGAAGCTGAAATCGAAGCGCACCTTCAACAAGCGATCGAAGATAAAGAATTTCGACTATACTATCAGCCGATCGTTCAACTTGAAAGTTCCAAATTAATTGGCTTTGAAGCGCTATTGCGCTGGCACCATCCCGAATGGGGTGTTGTTTCTCCCAAAAAGTTTATTGCCCTAGCCGAACAAAATAACTTATTGAGCGAGATCGGTTTTTGGACGATTGACGAAGTCTGCCGCCAGCTAAGCATTTGGCAAGAAGATTATACATTAGGTCAATCTTTAACCATTGGGATCAATATTTCCTGCCAAGAATTACTCGCACCCAACTTAGTAAAACACATCACCACAAATTTAGAAAAAAACATTCTCGATCCTTGTAGCTTGCGTTTGGAAATTGCCGAGGAAAAGCTAACAGACAAAGCCAGTTCGACAATGAGCGCGATCGGCCACCTCAAAAATTTAGGAGTGCAATTGCAGCTTGACAACTTTGGCAAAAATGGTGAAATTGACGAGCGCGCCTATAATTTTCCCAACTTTCTTTACGAACAATTCGATCGCCTCAAGCTCGATCGCAATTTGATCGCACGGATAGGTAAAGAACGGGAAAGTTTGGAGACGATCGCAGCGATCGTAACCAACGCGCGCAATTCAGGAATCGAAATTGCCGCCGCAGGAGTGGAAACACCAGAACAACTCGCACACTTGATTACGTTGCGCTGTCGCTACGGACAAGGCTATTTGTTTGCAAAACCGATGGCAGGTGAAGAAGTAAAAAGATTGATTGGAGCATAAATAATTAATGCAACAAATTAAACCACTGTCCCTGCGTCGCAATTTTTCTTGGACATTTATTGGTAATGCCGTCTATGCAGCTTGTCAGTGGGGTATGTTAATCGTACTTGCCAAATTGGGCTCTCCAGAAATGGTCGGACAGTTTACTTTGGGGCTAGCAATTACTGCTCCAGTAATTATGTTTACCAATCTTCAACTTTGGGCGATTCAGGTAACAGATAACAAACAGGAGTACGTTTTTGGCGATTTCCTCGGTTTGAGATTAATCGCTACAGGAATGGCATTTGCCATCATTTTAGGAATAACTCTCGTTGCAGGATACCGATGGGATATTTTGTTAGTTATCTGGGTAGTAGCCTTTGCTAAGTGCGTAGAAGCGATCGCCGAAGTATTTTACGGACTACTTCAGAAACACGAACGCATGGATCGCATTGCCATTTCGATGACAATCAAGGGTTTGTTATCTTTAGGCGCACTAAGTGCTGGCATCTATTTAACCCATAGCTTGCTTTGGGGAGCGATCGGGTTGTGCGTTGCCTGGATTGTGGTTTTGTTTGGCTATGACTTTAGTAGCGGCATACTGATACTTACTAATGTCGATCCCAAACAAAAAAGTGTTGGGGAGCGAAGGTTCAAATTAACTAAACTGCGCCCTCGCTGGCATTTCAAAACCCTATGGAAATTAACCTGGCTGTCTTTACCGCTGGGCATAGTGATGATGCTAATTTCTCTCAATACTAATTTGCCCCGCTATTTTATCGAGCGATATTTAGGGGAGAAAGAATTAGGAATGTTTGCTGCTTTAGCTTATTTAATGACAGCAGGAAATATGGTTGTCAATGCCCTAGCACAGTCAGCTAGTGCCAGACTAGCTAAATATTATGCAGAGAACAATAAACATGGGTTTACTACTCTTTTATTCAGGCTAATCGGAATTGGTGGTGCGCTTGGTGTTTGCGGCATTGCGATCGCCATTTTTGCCGGGCGCGAAATATTAACTATTCTCTATCGACCAGAATACGCCCAACAGCAAAATTTGTTTGTCTTGCTAGCGATCGCGGCTGGGATTGGCTATCTTTGCTCCTGTTTGGGCTTTGCCATGACAGCAGCAAAGTACTTCCGCATCCAAATACCTTTATTTCTCTCAGTTGTTACAACCTTGGGTTTAGGTTGCCTGTGGCTAATTCCAACTCAAGGATTGCAAGGTGCGGCGATCGCTTTAATTATGGCGACGATCGTACAAGCAGCGATTAGCATTGCAACAATCTTTCATGCCTTGCAAAAACTTAAGGCGAATCATAATTAATACTCAAACATTTTTCGAGCGAACGGAAATAAATTATGAAAATCAAGAAAGTTTTAGTTACTGGCAATGTCGGATTTCTTCGCCGCTATCAATTTCTTTTTGAAGCGATGTCTTCACATTTTGAAAAACTTGAGTGTCTTCCCTCTGGAAATTTCCATCAAACCAAACTTGTAGATTTATTAGCCAGGGGTTTTTATAAAACTACTAATACAATTTCCCCAATTACGGCGAGTAGATTTTTGAAAAACGAGCGAACATACATTATTAGATCGCGACAGACAGAACGCAAGATTCGACAATTGCCATACAAACCAGACCTAATTTTTCATGCCTTTGGCATGTTTAGTCCTCTTTGGGATCGATTCGATCTTCCCTACGTAATGTATTTAGATTACACGATGGCTCTAGCGAAAAAAAATTGGTCTTCTTGGGCTCCTTTTCCCAACGATGAAGCCTTTAGTGCTTGGGCAAACTGCGAAAAAACAGCCTACGAGCAAGCGCGACATCTTTTTGTGATGGGCAGTGTAACCAAACATTCTTTGATTCAAGATTACGGCATCGAACCCCAAAAAATTACCGTTGTTGGTTCTTCAGGGAATTTTAAAAAGCCCTATCAAGGAGAAAAAACGTTTGGGAACAAACAAATTTTATTTAATGGTTCCGATTTTCAAAGAAAAGGCGGAGATTTAGTTTTATCAGCTTTTGAAATGGTTAAAAAAGCAATACCAGAAGCTAAATTAGTTTTAATTGGTAAAAAAATAGATCTACAACAAGATGGGGTAGTAAATCCAGGCGCTATTTCTTCTTTAGAAGAAATGAGGAATCTTTTTCTAAAAACAGATTTAGTCGTTGCACCTTCGCGTTGCGAACCGTTCCAAGAATTTTTACTCGAAGCAATTAACTACGGCGTTCCCTGTCTTGTTTCTGGTGTGGATGGAATGCCCGAAATTATCGACAACGAAATTGATGGGATTGTTACCAAGCAACCCACACCAGCCATTCTTGCCGAACAAACGATCGACCTACTGAAAAATTCTGCCAGATTGACATCCATGTCTCAAAAAGCGCGCCATAAAACCAAAACTAAATGGAATTGGGATGGTATAGCTGCAAATATCTCGCAGGTTCTATCTACATTAAATTAAAACCGCCACAAATCTTCGAAAATAAATTTTTTTTTGACACTAAAAATAATGGATGGATCGGCAAAAAATCAAAATAATATTTTAGTCAAGCAACGTCCAATACGAATCCTTCAAGTAGTAGGTGGCATGGTTAGAGGCGGGATTGAAACCTGGCTGATTAATGTATTGCGACAGATCGATCGCGAGCGTTTTCAAATCGACATTCTCGTACATACAAACGAACAATGTGCCTACGATGAAGAAGTGCGTGCTTTAGGCTGTCAAATTATCCACTGTGCTTATACTTCAAAACCGTGGCTTTATGCTAGCAAATTCAACCAAATTTTGCAGGATTATGGGCCTTATGACATCGTTCACAGTCAAGTCTATCTTTATAGCGGTTTCATTCTATATCTAGCAACACAAGCAAAAATACCAATAAAAATAGCTCATATACATCCTTATACAGATATTAGAGAAAAAAATTTTTGGCGATCGATTTATTTAAGACTAATGACTGAATCGATCTCTCAAAATGCAACTCACATCTTAGTTCCCTCCAAAAAAAGTTTGGAAGCCTTTGAAGCTATCTGCAACTGTCGCGATCGAAGCCTTCATATTTTATACAACGGTGTCAATTTAGAAAATTTTGACAAAGAAATAGACAAAATTGCCGTACGCAAACAATATAATCTGCCCATCGATCGAGCGCTTGTCGTTTATGTAGCTCGTTTTGCAACTCATAAAAACCATATTCAAATGCTGAGAATTGCCGAGCAAATAAAGCGGGAAAAACAACCAATTCATTTTGTCGCGATCGGTTCTCATGGCGAGTTGTTTGAAACAATCAAGCAAAAAATCAGCGCTCGCCACAATATTTCTATGATTAGTGGAGTCGAAGATATTTCTGCTCTCCTTAAAGCTGCCGATTTATTCTTTTTTCCTTCTTTGGAAGAAGGTTTTGGCATTGTAGCAATAGAAGCGGCGGCAGCAGGTTTGCCGATTGTTGCTACTAACCTACCAACCATACGCGAAGCTTGTTCGCCAAGCCATCATGATTACATGTACTTGCCTGACGATGATAAAGCAGCCCGCACTAACATATTAAAAATTCTAGGAAATGAATCATTAAGAAAAAAACTATCTATTGAGGCTAAAGAGTGGGCAAGTAACTTTGCCATGAGTAAATCCGTTGCTAAGTTGGCATCGATTTATACTGATTCAGTGTCAAGTTTCGTTAGTACCAATACTCCTCAATTGTAATTATTTCTTCAATACTGACGATCGAGTGATTAATGTTAGAAATTCCTTTTTGGCTATGCCTTTTATTTTGGTCGCTTTTTCCAGACACCAAAACTGTACGTCTTGAAATTGCTTCTATTCCCATCAATGTCAAAGATCTAGTTTCGATCGCGGCTGCTTGCTTCTACTTATTAGTACCAGCAATAACTAAGATTGCCAAAACCACCGAGCGCAGGCCTTGGTATTGGCATTGTCATTTACCTATTTTGACAGTTGTTTTAATAGTTTATGCCTTAGTTTCAGTTCAAGGAAGCGGCATGAACGAACTCGATAGTAAAGCAATGATATATACCTTGATTTTGACAGCATCTGGATTTTCGCTCGGTTATTGTCTAGTTGTCAAAAGACCTCACGGATCTGTAAGAGCATTCCTTTGGAGAGTTACAGTTTTTCTTGCTGGCTTGGGAATTTTGTATTTAGCTGCCTCTTTCTTTTCTTTAGGATTGGGAGATGTCAGATCCGATTTAAATGCTATGGAAAGCGATTTTGGCATCCAACGAATTCGCGGCCCTTTATTTGTATCGAGTACTGGATACTTCATTATTTTGCCAGCTTTGGCTTTTTCTATTCAGGAGCTATTGCTAGACGAGCGTCAACGAGGATTAAAATTAGCCGTAGTATTTGCTTTAGTCTTGACCATGTTGGGACTCGGATCGAGAGGTGGAATAATTACGACTTTCTTTTTTCTTCTTTTTTTAGTATTTTCTTTAAAAAACAAAAAACAAGCACTAAATATTCTTTTTATTGTAATTAGTTTAGTCTCAACAGCGGGGATAATAATTTTTTCAAGAGCTAAAACCGATCGCTTTCAATCTATGGAAGATTCAACCCGCTCGGATACATATTTAACATCTTTTCAAATTATTCTCAATCGTACGACTGAGCTTAATATTTTAGGTTCTGGATATGGCTCTTATTGGCACTGGTATATGGTAGATAATCAGGAAGGTGGAGCTTTTTCCACAGAACAATATCTGAATCTGATTTATCCTTTTGGCTATGTGCTATACAATCCTCATTCAACTTTTTTGATCCTCATTGTTGAGTTGGGTGCAATTGGTTTTTTATATTTTTTATATTTATGTATTATCTTGATTAAGCTACTGATTAGTAACACAAAGGACGCGCGTTTTCCTATTTTAAACTGTGGTTTAGCTGCATCAGGATTTTCTTTATTTTTCGATTGTTTTTTATTTAAATATGCTCCAATCACTGCTTTATGGTGTATTTTTTTGTTTGGGGCTTTAGCATTAAATTCAGAGCAGATTCCGAATTTTTCGTCTAATAAAAATGCAGAAATATTCTTGAAAACTATTAGATAAAAAACACATTTTAATTTGGTTGAATAATTTATTAGATCGGCGAAAAAGTTTTTTATAAAAAATAAATAATTTTAAAATGATTAAACAAAAAAGTATGTTTATAAAAATAAAAAAAAATATTTTAAAAAATCAGTTTTTAGTTATTGTTCTAATAGCGATATGTTTAATGAATCAAAGTTGGCAAGATATATCTATGGCTGTTGTCAAAACTAAAATTGTCGAGAGCAATAGTATCCGCTACACACAACTCGATCGCAAGCCTTTTTTTCCATTTGGTTTGTATGACGTGTCCTGGGAAGATACTGATACTCTAGAAATGCGTTTAAATCACTTACGCGATATTGCAGCAGCAGGATTTAATACCATTTATACTTCCGCTCCGTGGTCAAATAACTATGATGAATACGGACAATTTTTTGATGAAGCGGAACGACTTGGGGTGTATATTATTGGGGAAAATTTTACATCAAACGTCGCGTTAATTGATGCTTTTAAACAAAAACCCGCAGTGTTGGGTTGGAGCATTGCCGATGATGTAGATAACGGCAAGCATTCGCCCGAAAAAATTTTAAACTACTACCGACAAGTTAAGAAAGCCGATCCCGATCGCATTACATACATTAGTGGTTTTTCCGATGAAATTGGTAAATTTGCACGTTGTGCCGATGTAGTTGCTAGACAATCATATCCAATTAGAGCAGGAACAGAAACAGAGTTAGCATCAGTTTATACTGAAATATCTGTTGCTCGAAATGCAATAGCAAAAACCCAAGGAATAGCATATGCTAATTTACAGGTTTTTCCTTGGTCAGTGGTCAGACCAGAACAAGAAAAAGACTCCCGCGCACCGAATTTTGTAGAAGCGCGCAATATGACTTACCAATCTCTGCTGGCTGGAGTCAAAGGCATTATTTACTACACCTATCATGACGAAGTTTGGCACTTACCAGATCATCCCGAATTATGGATGGGCATTAAGTCATTAGTACCCGAACTTAAAGCGATCGCTCAGTTTGTCATGACGGGACAATTTAATAGTTTTCAGAGCGAAGATAAGAGTTTATTGGCGGGAATGTGGAAGCTTCCAGATCGAACAGCAATCGTTCTGGTAAATACCTCATACGAACAACCATTAGAAATAGCAATGTCTGTTCCCAATTCTGTTAAGCAATTGCAACCCATGTTTGACGATCGCCCCGCTAGTATAACCTTGCAAGGCGATCGCCTCACAGGTTCGCTCGCTCCTTTGGAGGTACAAGTTTATATAGCAGGAAATAGGGGATAGGGAATCACAAGTCAGCGTAGAGACGCGACATGTCGCGTCTCTACAAGAGTTAAGAGTCAGCAGTAATTATCTTATTTCAATGCCCGATACCCATTACCAATTACTAATTACTAATGAAAGTTGTTGTTGTCCTAGAACCAAGATTTGTCTGTACGCCTGATGGGCAGGTTTGGACGCAAACCATGTTTCCCTATCAATTTTGGTTGCGCTATTTAGAGGTATTCGATCGCGTTCATGTAGTGGCGCGAACTTTGCCAGTAAATAAAGTCGATCCTGGCTGGAAACGAGTTGATGGCGAGGGCGTTAGCTGTGCCAAAATTCCCTATTATATAGGCCCAGCGCAATATTTTCAAAAGGCAGCCCAAGTTACCAAAGCCACCAGGGAAGCAATAGGAGACAAAGACGCAATTATTTTTCGAGTTGGCTCTAATTTAGCTAATTCGATCGAACCAATTTTGCGCCGCAACAAACGTCCTTATGCTGTCGAAGTTGTCGCCGATCCCTACGATGTCTTTGCCCCTGGTTCGGTTAGGCATCCTTTAAGCCCTTTGTTTCGCTGGTATTTTCCCCGTCAAATGCGATCGCAATGCGCCAGGGCAACTGCTGCTTCTTACGTCACCAAAGAGGCTTTACAGCGTCGCTATCCTCCAGGTAAAGAAGCGTTTGCTACTTATTACTCAGATGTAGAATTACCCGAAGCAGCTTTTGTTGACAAACCGCGATCGCCCCGGGGCGATCGACAAGAATTTAATTTAATTTATGTTGGCACGATGGCACAGTTGTATAAAGCACCAGATATTTTAATACAAGCTGTAGCTGCTTGCGTCGAGTCGGGATTGAATCTCAATTTAGTTGCGATCGGGGATGGCAAACATCGCTCGGAATTAGAAGCATTGGCAGTGAGTTTGGGAATTGGCGATCGAGTCAAATTTTTCGGTCAACTTCCTGCTGGTGATGTGGTGCGCTCACAGCTCGATCGAGCCGATCTATTCGTGTTGCCATCTTATCAAGAAGGAATGCCGCGCGCGATGCTAGAGGCAATGGCGCGCGGATTGCCCTGTATTGGTTCGACGGTGGGCGGTTTCCCCGAATTACTAGCACCAGAATATTTAGTAACTCCAGGCGATGTTACCGAATTAGCAGAAAAAATACGCCAAGTTGTCACTAATCCAGAAGGTTTGGCAAAAATGTCGTCTGCGAATCTGAAAACAGCTCGAGATTATACCGAGGTGGTTTTGCGGCAGCGCTGGAATGAGTTTTATTTACAAGTACGTCAACGCACCCAAGCTTGGCTCGATCGGGATAAGGGATAGGGGATAGGGATTAGGGGATAGGGGATAGGGATTAGGGTTGGCTAAATGCCAAACACAATTAGTTGAGAAGATAAAAAAACTATGAAAATGTTATTTGTTGCGACTACTTCAGCAACTGCTTGGGCATTTATACTGCCCATTGCCAAATACGAAAGAGAAAGAGGGCATCAAGTTGAATTTGCTTGTTCTTTTGAAAATTTTAAAGATGCACCCGTTCGGATCGAGGAATTACAAGAAGAAGGATTTGTCGTCCACGAAATTTCTTTTGCTAGAGAAATCGAATTCTGGCAGGATCTAAAAACAACTTGGCTGCTAAGCAAACTCATTCGCAAAAATAAGTACGATTTGGTGCATACTTACACCTCAAAAGCGGGTTTTATCGGTCGTTTAGCTGGTAGAATCGCTCGCTGTCCCCATGTCATTCATACAGTTTTGAGTTTTGCCTTTCAACCTTACGATTCGGGGTTGAAAAAACAGTTATATATTTTATTAGAAAAACTAGCTGCACCTCTTTGCGATCGCCTGTTGTTTATTTCCGAATGCAATCTCAAAGAGGCAATTCAATATCGACTCAAATCGCCAGACAAAATGGATTTAGTCGGACTGAGTTTTGATAGTATTGCCAAATTTAAAGATTTTCAGGTAGATGTAGCGGCGGTGCGTGCTAAATATGGTATTCAACCCGATGAATTATTGGTGGGAACAGTCGGCAGATTAGTTTTTCAAAAGGGAATGGATACTTTGATTCAAGCTGCCGCATTAGTGTTGCAACAACGCCCAGAAATTCGTTTTGTTATCGCTGGTGATGGTGAATTGCGCCAAGAATTAGAACAGCTAACACAAAAACTAGGAATTGCCGATCGCGTCAAATTTTTGGGTTTTATCACCGAAATAGAAGAAGTGATGAGTTTGATTGCCAGTCTCGATCTTTTCGTTCTTTCAACTCGCTTTGAAGGGTTGGGCTTAGTATACTTAGAAGCGATGGCTTTGCAGCGTCCTGTAGTAGGCAGTAGAATTTCTCCCGTAACCGAAGTAGTCAAAGACGGAGAAACGGGATTATTAGCGAATGTAGATGACCCTGAAGACTTTGCTACAGCTATGTTGAAGTTGCTCGACAATCCACAATTGCGCCAGCAAATGGGAACGGCAGGGCCAAACCATGTCGAATCCGAGTATAGTTGGCAAAAAGTTTTAGAGCGAGTCGATCGCGTCTATCAAGAATTGCAAAAAATTTAAAAAGAAATAGGGAATAGGGGATAGGGATTAGGGAGTAGGGGATAGGGGATAGGGAAGAAGTAGCGAGTAGCAAATTATTACTTTTAACTTTTGTACAGACGCGAAATTTCGCGTCTCTACGACTTTTGACTTTTGACTTTGCCCTAATTAACATAATGTCTTTATCAAATACTGCATCTGTATCTTCAACCGATCGCTCTCGATCGAGCAAACAAATTAAATACGCGATCGATCGCCTTGTTGCTGCTGTCGCTTTGTTGCTGCTGTCGCCACTGTTTTTAATAAGTGCGATCGCCGTCGCTCTTTTTTTAGGCAAACCGATTCTGTTTACGCAAACTCGCGCTGGTGCTAACGGTAAAATCTTTCAAATCTATAAATTTCGATCGATGACCGATGCACGCGACGAAGAGGGAAATTTGTTACCCGACGAAGAACGTTTGCCTGTTTTCGGCAAAATTTTGCGTCGCGTCAAAATCGACGAACTTCCCCAACTTTGGAACGTACTTAAAGGCGACCTCAGTTTTGTTGGCCCTCGTCCGACTTTACCAGAACAGGTCGAAAAATACGACGATTTTCAAAAGCGCCGTCTGTCAGTTACTCCAGGTATTAGCGGATGGGCGCAAGTTAACGGCAATATTCAATTAACTTGGCCAGAACGAATCTACTTAGACGTATGGTACATCGACCATTGGTCGCTTTGGTTAGATTTTTTAATTCTCATTAAAACCCTTGGCGTAATTATTGGCGGCGAACGTCCTACTGAAAAAGCATTAAAAGAGGCAAAGATTCATGCAAATAATTCTTGTCGGAGCTGTTGACAGTACCAAAATCGCGTTAGAAACTTTAGTAAAGTTAGGTGCGCCACCAGCAGCACTATTTACTCTTCCTCCTAACAAAGCGGCGCGTCATTCAGATTATATCGATCTCGAACCGATCGCCACTCAATACGGAATTCCTACCGAAGCAGCAATTAACGTTAACTCAAAAGAAGTTCTCGATCGCCTTCGTTTTTATCAACCAGACTATATTTTAGTGATTGGTTGGTCGCAAATTTGCCTTGCTGAATTTTTGAGCATTGCTAAAGTTGGCGCGATCGGCTGCCATCCCGCTCTTTTGCCCGAAAATCGCGGTCGTGCTGTCGTTCCCTGGACGATTCTTCAGCGAGTTAAGCAAACGGGGTTGAGTTTGTTTTGGCTGGATGAAGGTGCTGATTCTGGCGATCTAATTTTGCAAAAAAAAATTTCTGTAGCTGACGATGAAACGGCAACTACTCTCTATGCCAAACATTGCGACGCGATCGCCAACTTGCTCGCTCAATTAATTCCTTTTCTCGAAGCAGGAAAAGTACCGCGAATTCCCCAACAACACGATCGCGCTACCTATTGCGCCAAACGAGTGGCAGATGACGGCTTAATTGACTGGAATTTACCCGCCGATGAAGTTTGGACATTAATTCGCGCCGTCACCAAACCCTATCCAGGGGCATTTACTTTTTATAAAGGTAAACAACTGACGATTTGGTCGGCGGAATATATTGGAAAAACTTCTTACTGGGGTTTGCCAGGGCAAATTCAAATAATTGATGAGCGCGGCGTTTTAGTTCAGTGCGGCGATCGCCAACATATTTTAGTGAAAGATTATGAGTTTGTAGGTGAAGCAGAAATAACTCTTAAAATTCACGATAAATTGGGAATCGATTTGTTGAGCATTTATCGATCGCTAAGACAGCAATTTTAAGATCGATATACAACATTCAATTCGTAGGGGTAAGGCGCATTGCTAAACACGGGCTTTTCTTATGCGGAGGAAACCTCCGCATTCAGCCCTCCCCTACACATCAAAGGGTAATCCATTCACTTAAAAAACGCTAATCAACGGAGGAAAATAAATTGACAAACAAAATACTGGTAATTGCGCCCCATCCCGACGATGAAGTCCTCGGTGTTGGCGGTACGATCGCTCGACTTACTAACGAGGGTAATGAAGTTTACGTCGCGATCGTTACCAAAGCTTGTCCTCCCGATTTTAGCGAAGAAGATGGCGAAATCGATCGTCGTGAAGCGATCGCCGCTCATCGAGTTTTGGGAGTCAAAGAAACTTTTTTTATGTCTTTTCCTGCTGCTCGTTTGGATGCGATCGCCCATGGAGATCTCAACCGCGAACTATGTACTCTTTGTCAAAAATTAGAACCAGACACTCTATATATTCCTTTTAATGGCGATATTCACCTCGACCATCAAAAGGTTTTTTTATCGGCTTTGGTAGCTGCTAGACCGAATCATAACAAAGCGCCAAAATTTATTTACGCTTATGAAACTCTCTCGGAAACTAATTGGAATGCTCCTTATCTAACGCCTAATTTTGTTCCCAATACCTTTGTCGATATCTCCGCTCATTTAGAAACCAAGATTCAAGCCATGCAAATGTATGCATCACAAATTAAGCCTTTTCCTAACGAGCGTTCTGAAGAATCTCTTAGAGCTTTGGCTACTCTGCGAGGAAGTACGGTAAGTTGTTTTGCTGCGGAAGCTTTTGTTTTAATTAGAGCTATTTTCGTTTAAATCAATCTGAGTTCGACGGAAATTTTTCCAGCAAACAGAAAGCTAAAATTTGACTTATTTGGTTGATATGTTATATTCGATCGTGTTTTTATAAACAACAAAAATAACAATTAACTATTTTGTGAAAGCTACAAACAAATCATCGGTTAATAAATAGTTAATTAGCAGTAAAGCATTAGAAAAGCACTTAAAAATTAGAGCATTTTTAAAGCAAATGAATATTAAAATTATCGATTGCTTCGATTCATCGTGGTTGTCTATTTTACAAAAAATACCTCATGATTTTTATCATTTACCCGAATATGTATCCATCGAAGCTTCAAGAACTAAAACATTCGCCGAAGCAATATTAATTACTGAAGGCGAATGCATATTCTTTTTGCCTTATTTGTTAAGAAAAATCGATTATTCTTTTGCTAAAAATTTGGGTCATAAAGAACTTTATGATGTTGTTTCTCCCTATGGTTATCCTGGATTGTTATTAAATGAAGCTGCTAATAAGTGGCCAGAATTTATTAATGTAGCGATCGATCGCCTTCTATCAACGTGGCGCGATCGCCAGATTTGTTCGGCATTTATTCGCTTGCATCCTATTCTCAATCGAAATTTAAACGAGAAAATTTCTGCAAATATCTGTCAAACTGACGGTATGACAATCTCGATCGATTTACAACTTTCAGACACAGAAATTTGGCAACAAACTAGACCTTCCAATCGCAATGTTATCAATAAGTGCAAGCGTAATGGACTCGTCGCCAACATCTTGCCATTTAAAAACAATATCGAGCAGTTTCTAGAAATTTATCGAGAAACAATGGATCGTTTGAGTGCTTCTAATAGTTATTATTTCAGTTACGATTATTTGAATTCTCTAGCAAAATTAGAAGATAAAATTTATCTGTGTACGGTTAAATTAGAAAAGCAAGTTATTTGCGCGGGTTTATTTACCGAATGCTGTGGCATCGTTCAATACTATCTTTCTGGCACTAAAACCGAATTTCGCAAATTATCAGCTAGTACCTTGATGCTCGATCGCGTTCGTTTTTGGGCAAAGCGTCGAGGCAACAAGATTTTTCACCTCGGCGGTGGAGTTGGTGGTTCTCAAGATAGCTTGTTTCAATTCAAGGCTAGCTTCTCCAAACAATTCGATCGATTTACCACTTTGCGCGCGATCGTCGATCGGGAAGTCTACGGCAAGTTGGTTGAATTGCAAGCAAAATCTTTAAATTTTGAAACCGAAAAATTGCTCGAAACAGGATTTTTCCCTGCTTATCGTGCATCCTCGATCGCATAAATCGACCCAAAAATGTTCAAACTAATATTGAACGTAGCGTCGTAAATAGATTATGATTCTTCAGATTAAATATTTTTAATCAAAATATTTGCAGGAGCAAATCATGATAGCGAATTCTTCTTTGCTAATCTGGAACGCTGCCGATCCAGAAGATTATCGTGATTGGCTCTTACTTTGGCGATCGTGGTCAAATCGAGAAGTTTTCGCACATCCCGATTATGTCAAATTATATGTCGATGGCAACAAAAGTTATCCTTTATGTGCAGTTTGGCGATCGCATGACTTTTGCATTCTCTATCCCTTTATTTTGAGAGATTTGAGCGGCGAATCTTTTTGGACTGAAGATATTGGTTTGGCGCGCGATCTTATTACTCCCTATGGTTATGGTGGCGCTTACATTTGGGGTAATGGCGATTTTACTGACATTGCCGTGCAGTTTTGGGAAAAATTTAATAACTGGGCAACAGAACAAAAAGTAGTTTCTGAATTTATTCGCTTTAGTTTGTTTGACGACATCATTTCCGAATATCCAGGCATTCGCGAAGAAAAGGCGAAAAACATTGTCCGCAGTCTCAAACTCGACGAAGAATCAATTTGGATGGATTTTAAGCACAAAGTTCGCAAAAATGTTAATAGAGCGCGCCAATCTGGAGTTAAGGTTGAATTAGACGATACTGGCGCTAGACTCGAAGACTTTTTGCAATTGTACTCAGATACAATGCAAAGACGAGATGCCAGCGAGCATTATTATTTTCCCCGTTCTTACTTCGATCGAATTCATCAAACTCTGTCGGGACAATTTATTTATTTTCATGCCGTCTCTGACAAGAAAATTATTTCTAGCGAATTAGTATTAATTTCTGCCGATCGCGTTTATTCTTTTTTAGGAGGAACCGATCGCAATAGTTTCGAGCTTCGTCCTAACGATCTACTCAAATACGAAATCTTACTGTGGGCAAAACGCCAAGGCAAAAGTAATTTCGTTTTGGGTGGTGGATATCAACCCGATGACGGCATTTATAATTACAAACTTGCATTCGCGCCCAAAGGCAGTGTTCCTTTTTTTATCGGTCGTCGCGTCTTAGCAAACGACATCTACGATCGCCTAGTCAAAAACAAAATCGAACAACTACCACCACCAAAACAAGAATTATTACAAAACTCTCAATATTTTCCTAAATATCGAGCGTAGATCGGTTGCTAATACTCAGCAACGGCACTTTTTACACTTTCCATTAAACGCTAATATTGTAAGCACCAAAATCGTTAACGATCGAACGAGTTAACCACAAAAAGCGGTATTTTAGCAGTTTGTCGATTAAAAATTGCCAGCCCCGTTTAAAAATTTCACTTTTAATTTCAGTTTTAGTTTGGTTGTCCATGTAAATATTATCGCCATTTTCCATACTGTACATAGCACCGACAAAAGGTAGAGGATCGAGGTTAGCACCATCAAGATCGTCAAAACAATGATTGTAAAATTCTGAATTGGTAAAGACTAAGTCGCGCAGACTGTATTTGAGAATTAAAGAAGTACCGCACAAGTGATTGAAAGTTTTTAAATTGAGAAATAGAAATTTACTACCTTCTTTATGGGCGTAACCTTTTCTCAATACCCAACCATCGCGATCGCACCGTTCGTCAACGAACTTTGCTACATGACAACTGATACAGTCATCGGCATCGACAACCATAAAATGCGATGGTTGATATTTAGCGGCATAGGCTAAACCAGTCCATACTTTTTTGGCTTTATCGGCATTTTGTCTGACGATGCGATCGCTCCAACCATAAGCATAGCTAGTTAAACCTTGACGATCTTCGACATTTAAATCGGGTGGTGGAAAATCAACCTGTAGGTATTCTAAGTGAGGATTTTCAAAGGTAAAACTCGGTCGTTCGTGACAGACAACGATGGCTCGGAAATTAGACGAAGTTTGATGGCAAACAGATCGAACGCATCTTTCGACTAACTTAGATTGCAATTGCCAAGATCTAGAAATTTTTTGGCTTTTTAATGGTATGATAAAAACCAGCATATTTTATCCTACAAACTTATATTTGACCTTTTAAGCAAGTAATGAGACGATCGAGTTAGTTTTTATTAATTGACAAAGTAAAAGCGATAAAATTCGCAACTAACAATTGGGTTTCTCAATTAGCTAAGCTGCAAACTAAAGGTTAATTGAAAAAATCTACTCGTCAAATTAAGTTAAGCGAAATAGACTTTGCGATCGAGATTAACACGATCGAGATAGCCTCGTGAGCGATCGAGGTTACTTAGTGAGTAAATTTATTGATTTTTTAATAACTATTTTGTAATTATTGAAGTTAGTGCGATCGATAAAAATTTGATTCGATCGTCAATCCCAATTTGTATAAATAAATAAAAAAGCATTGACATATTTCGAGCGAAGCACTACTAGAATAAACTAGTAAACTTAAAAAACAAATTGCCAAAATAGTTAATTACATTTGTCAATTAAATAGTGACTAAACCCATTCTTCTTTCGACCCCGCACATGGGCGAGCGCGAGTTAGAATTTGTCAAAGAAGCCTTTGAGACAAATTGGATTGCGCCAGTCGGGCCCCACGTAGACGCTTTCGAGCAAGAATTTTGTCAAGCTATTGGTGCAAAACATGCGGCTGCTGTAAGTTCTGGTACGGCAGCCCTACACTTAGCTTTAAAATTAGTCGGTGTCGAGACAGGAGATGAAGTTTTCTGTTCTAGCTTGACTTTTATTGCTAGCGCCAATCCGATTAAGTATTTGGGAGCAAAGCCAGTCTTAATCGACAGCGATCGCCTTTCTTGGAATATGGATCCCAATCTTTTCGGCGAAACCTTAAACCGTCGCGCCAAGTTGGGAAAACTTCCCAAAGCCGTTATCTTGGTACATTTATACGGTCAAAGCGCCGACATAGAACCAATTGCCGAGGCTTGCAATCGTTATGACGTACCTTTGATAGAAGACGCAGCCGAAGCCTTGGGTGCTACCTACAAAAATCGATCCCCAGGTACATTTGGAAAAATTGGCATTTTTTCTTTTAACGGCAATAAAATAATTACCACTTCTGGCGGTGGCATGCTAGTATCTGACGATTCAGAATTAGTCGCACGCGCTCGCTTTTTAGCCACTCAGGCAAGAGATCCAGCTCCCCACTACCAGCATTCTGAGATTGGCTATAACTATCGTCTCAGTAATGTTTTAGCAGGTATCGGGCGCGGTCAACTGCTAGTATTAGCAGAAAGAGTTGCCGCTCGTCGGCGTAACTTTGAGATTTATCGGCAAGCTCTAAGTAAGTTGCCAGGTCTTGACTTTATGCCCGAAGCAGCTTTTGGTAAAGCGACTCGCTGGCTTACCTGTATGACGATCGATCCCAATATCTTTGGTTGCGATCGCGAGCGAATAAGAGTAGCACTGGCAGCCGAACAAATCGAAGCTCGTCCAGTTTGGAAACCCTTACACCTTCAGCCTGTCTTTGCCGAATGTGAATCAGTTGGCGGTAAAGTTGCCGAAGATTTATTTGCTCGTGGTCTTTGTTTGCCTTCTGGTTCGAATTTAACAGAAGCAGAACTTAATAGAGTAATTGAGGCGATCGCGCGACAACATCGCGAATCTTTGCCTAGTTATGCGCGATCGCTCGCTAAATAATTTTTAATTTTCTTTTTTTTCGATCGATAAAAGTTTATTTATGGAATCGCAATCATCTTCTTTAATTGGCATCACACAATACTGGGTAATTATCAAACGACGTTGGTTGCCAGCTACAGCCGTCTTTTTGTTGTTTTTTTTGATGGGTGTACTCGCCACCAGCATGAAGCAGCAAATGTATGAAGCAGAAGGAAAACTGAAATTTAAAAAGCTGAATACTACTTCTTCATTAACTGAAGTAGGAAAAGAAATAGGCAGTTTGGATAAACTAGCAGAAAAAACTAATCCACTGACTACCGAAGCAGAAATAATTATTTCTTTGCCAGTTATTAAAGAAACTCTAGCCAAATTACAGTTAAAAAACGAGCGAGGCGAGTTACTCAAGCCCAAAGAATTTGTCAAACAGCTATCTGTAAGTGACGTTAAAGGAACTGACATTCTCAAGATTAATTACAAACATAGCAACTCTAAAGTCTCAGCAGATGTAGTCAATACCTTAATGGATGTTTATCAGCACAAAAACATTGAAATCAACCGAGAAGAGGCAGTATCAGCTCGTAAATTTGTTGAAAAACAACTGCCAAAAGCTGAAGCAAGAACGCGTCAAGCAGAAGTTATGGTGCGCGAGTTCAAAGAAAAAAATGGAATTGTCGCACTCGATCGAGAATCCACGGATATAGTCGAACAGATTAATGAATTGCAACAAAAAATCGATGAATATAAATCTCAAATAGCTGACGGCAAAAGTCAATCCCAATTAATAGCAAACAAATTGGGAATCGATCCAGACAAAGCCACTTTAATCGTGTATTTGAGTCAAGCACCAGAACTTCAAGAAATAGTCAAAAAATTGCAAACAACAGAAGCGAGTTTAGCAGTCGATCGCGCTAGTTTGACCGAAGTCAATCCCGCCATTTTCAAGCTTCAAAAAGAAAAAGAAACCTTAAAAGAGGTACTTAGCCAGCGCATTCAAAATATACTTGGTGCTAAATATCGACAATTGTCCGAAAATTTTCAAGTAGGTGAACTGCAACAACGACTTACCTCGCAATTAATCGCTATAGAAGCCCAAAATACAGGTTTAAAGCAGCAAATTATCGAGTTAACCAAAGGTCTTAACTATTACAGACAAAGAGCGCGAACTATTCCAAAGCTAGCTCAAAAATTACAAGAACTAGAACGAAAGCAAGATATCGCTCAATCTAGTTACTCAATGCTGCTCAAACAACTTCAAGAAATTCGGGTAGTAGAAAACCAAAATATTGGCAACGTCCGCGTTGTTTCTTCTGCCGTTATTCCAGAAGAGGCGATCGCCTCTCGTCAATCTGCATATTTAGCTTCGGCGATTTTTGCTACCCTAGCGGCATTTGGTACGGCTTACTTGTTAGAAATAACCGATAAATCAATCAAAACTGTTGAAGAAGCCAGAAAAATTTTTGGTTATACCTGGCTGGGCATTATTCCTTCTTTAACGAAACCGAAAAAATTTTTCGAGCGCGAAGAATTAAATGATAATTCAGTTCCTCAACTGATTGTTAGAGATACTCCCGCTTCCCCCATCAGCGAATCATATCGAATGTTGCAATCGAATCTGAAATTTGTCAGCTCCGATCGCAAGCTCAAAGTTATTGTGGTCACTAGCTCTGTATCTGGTGAAGGGAAATCGAAAGTATCTGCCAATTTAGCTGCCGCCATGGCTCAAGTAGGCAATCGCGTCTTGTTGATCGATGCCGATCTCCATCATCCCATTCAGCATAAAATTTGGGATCTTTACAATAACGTCGGTTTGAGCAATCTCATCGCCGAAAAAGCCGACTATCACAAGGCGATCGAACCTGTCGCCATCAATTTAGACGTATTAACCTCCGGCACGATCCCGCCCAGTCCTACGACTTTGCTAGATTCGCAGCGCATGTCTGAGTCGATCGAACATTTTGCCGCTCGATATGATTTTGTAATTATTGATACGCCATCCCTTAATTTTGCTGCCGACGCACCGATTCTCGGACGTATGGCTGATGGCGTTATCTTGGTAGTCAAACCAGGATTGGTAGATGCTGGAAAAGCAATTTTTGCCAAAGAAATTTTAGAGCGATCGGGACAAAATGTACTGGGAATAGTCATTAACGGCGTTATGCCCGATAAAGAACCCCACAGCTACTACTATCACGCTTTAGAGAGCAAACGCGAGCAATCTTCAGCGACACTGGGCTTGTCAGGACAAACGCAAGAAGAACTTTGGGAAACTGTCTCGCGTTTGGCAAGAGAGTCTAAAAAGACGCAGTTCAATTCCAACGTAAATTTAGACGAACTAATCGATACACCCTTAGAAAATTTACAAGCAATAATCGAGCAACTACAGGCAGAACTTAATAAATTAGCTCTGCTAGTGGACGAACAAGAAGAAGAATTAAATTACCAAAGGCAAACAGTCAAACAACTGCAACAACAACTCACTTTTGCCGAACTTGACACTCGTAACGAACTAGAAGAGCAACTTTTGCAAGAACAAGAAAAAAATCGCATGCTCTATAAAACACTAGTCGGTCAGCGTCGCAATCTCGAAAAGCGTCGGGACAACCTGCGTCAATACCGAGAAATATTGCAGCAGCGACAAAGAGAAACGCTTTCTAATTAAGGCACAATTTCTAATATCATCGATTTAGTGACACTCAATTAACATTTCTGAATGCCAGCGTTCGAATCGCTCGCTTGCGATCTAAGAATAGTAAATAATATAAATTATCACCAAACTGAGCGACCGCTCGCTTTAAAGTTTTAAAGTGAACACTAGACGATCCAAGATCAGAGAGAATACGTTCATATGCACTTAAGCGAAATAAATCATCCCAATCAGTTGCACGGATTGTCGATCGCGCAACTGCAAGATATTGCTCGTCAAATTAGAGAAAAACATCTGCAAACCATTGCTACTAGCGGCGGTCACCTCGGCCCCGGACTCGGAGTAGTTGAGTTAACGATCGCTCTCTATCAAACTCTCGACCTCGATCGAGATAAGGTAATCTGGGATGTGGGACATCAAGCCTATCCCCACAAATTATTAACGGGAAGATACAAAGATTTTCACACCCTCAGACAAAAAGGTGGCGTTGCTGGCTATTTAAAACGCTGTGAAAATAAATTCGACCATTTTGGTGCCGGACACGCCTCCACCAGTATTTCGGCTGCTTTGGGCATGGCACTAGCACGAGATGCCAAAGGCGAAAACTTTAAAGTAGCAGCTATCATTGGCGACGGCGCGTTGACAGGAGGCATGGCACTAGAGGCAATCAACCACGCGGGACATTTGCCCAATACTAATGTCATGGTCGTACTCAACGACAATGAAATGTCCATCTCACCAAACGTTGGGGCTATTTCTCGCTATCTTAATAAAATGCGTTTGAGCGATCCGATTCAATTCCTCTCCGATAACTTAGAAGAACAATTTAAGCATTTACCGTTTTTCGGCGAATCCTTCACTCCAGAAATGGAAAGAGTCAAAGAAGGAATGAAACGTTTAGCAGTTCCTAAAGTCGGGGCTGTCATTGAAGAATTAGGATTTAAATATTTTGGCCCGATCGACGGTCACAATCTCTCAGAATTAATTTCTACTTTTAAACAAGCACATAAAGTAGCCGGACCAGTTTTAGTTCACGTTGCTACTGTTAAAGGAAAAGGTTACGCGATCGCCGAAAAAGATCGAGTTGGCTATCACGCCCAAACTCCTTTCAATTTGGTGACAGGAAAAGCAATTCCCTCGAATAAACCCAAACCACCAGGTTACGCTAAGGTTTTCGCTCATACTCTTACCAAACTCGCCGAAAACGACCCCAGAATTATCGGTATCACCGCAGCGATGGGGACGGGTACTGGTTTGGATAAACTGCAAGCCAGATTGCCCAAACAATATATTGATGTTGGCATTGCCGAACAACACGCCGTAACTCTGGCTGCTGGTTTAGCTTGTGAAGGAATGCGTCCAGTAGTTGCCATTTATTCAACTTTTCTGCAACGAGCATACGATCAGATCGTTCATGACGTTTGCATTCAAAATCTGCCCGTCTTCTTCTGTCTCGATCGCGCTGGGATCGTTGGTGCTGATGGCCCTACCCACCAAGGAATGTACGATATTAGTTACCTGCGCTGCATTCCCAATATAGTAGTCATGGCACCAAAAGACGAAGCCGAACTGCAAAGGATGCTAGTTACTGGCGTTAATTATACCGATGGGCCGATCGCCATGCGCTATCCTCGCGGTAATGGTATTGGTGTACCGTTGATGGAAGAAGGTTGGGAAGATTTACCAATTGGCAAGGGCGAAATTCTTCGCAACGGCGACGATCTTCTTTTAGTCGGTTACGGCACAATGGTTAATACTGCCATGCAAGTAGCCGAAATTTTAGGCGAACACGGAGTTGAGGCAACTGTCATCAACGCTCGTTTTGTCAAACCGCTAGACACAGAATTAATTCTGCCTCTAGCCCAAAGAATTGGTAAAGTTGTCACTCTTGAAGAAGGCTCTTTAATGGGCGGTTTTGGTTCGGCAGTTGCTGAAGCCTTACTCGACAATGATGTTAACGTACCCGTCAAACGTTTTGGCGTTCCCGACATTTTGGTAGATCACGCTCAACCAAACGAGTCGATCGCAACTCTCGGTTTAACAGGTTCTCAGATTGCCCAAAAAGTACTTCAGTCCTTATTTAGCAAACAACCATCACCTGTGAATTAGCCGATCCACACGCTTAAATTTTGTCGGGTGGGCGATCGATCGCCCACCTTACAAAATTGATTATTTGCCGATACCAAAAAATTTCTTAATCCCTAATCCCTAATCCCTAATCCCTATTCCCTAATCCCTATTCCCTATTCCTGAATGCTGCTATTACACCTTGGAGCATTTAATTTAGATGCTGACAGCAAAAGAAAAACACCCTGGCACAAACTAACTCCACAAACTCGACTTTTGTGTGTTTTGTTAATCATTATCGCAAGCGCACTTACTCCCAACGGACATTGGTTAACTTGGATTATTTACGGAATAGGAATATTAATATTATTGCTAGTCAGTCGAATAACTTTGTCGATTTTACTGAAAAGACTAGCGATCGAATTTGCTTTTATTGGAGTTTTATTAATCGGTACTCTTTTTCGAGATGGTACGGAAGTTGTTTGGCAGTGGGGTTGGTTAAAACTTACCAGCGAAGGAATTACCATTGCTCTAAGCGTTACCTCAAAAGCTTTAATATCTTTATTACTTCTCAATCTCTTAACTCTAACAACTTCAATTCCCTCGCTTCTTCAAGCACTAACCGTGTTGAAAATGCCTCCCATTCTTGTGTCAATTCTAGCCTCGATGTATCGCTATATCGGAGTCTCCATCGAAGAAGCAGATTCGATGCGACGAGCGGCAATTTCTCGCAATCTCACTAGCAATAAACGCTGGCAGAGATTAGTAGTTGCCAACGCGATCGGTTCGTTATTCATTCGTACCTACGATCGAGGCGAAAGAGTTCATCGGGCAATGCTGGCAAGGGGATATCAAGGATTACCCCCCGTGCGAGAGATGTCTAAAGGAGGCAAACGCGATATGGTAGCGTTAACTTTGACAGCACTTTTAGCTTTACTAGGACAAGCTGTTTATCTTTAGGGACTAGGAGATAAGTAATAAGTAATAAGTAATAAGTAATAAGATTAACAGCCACTTATCACTTATCGGTGCAGCGTTGCCCGATGCCCATTGCCCATTGCCCATTGCCCATTGCCCTATTTCTATGCATCACAATTCGATCGCGATCGAAAATCTCAGTTACACTTATCCCGACGGAAATCATGCCCTTAGAGGCATAAATTTGAACCTTAAAGCTACAGAAAAAGTGGCTTTGGTGGGTGCAAACGGTTCTGGTAAATCAACCTTGCTGTTGCATTTAAATGGACTGTTAATGCCCCAAACAGGAACGATTGTTGTCGGTGAATATCCGATGCAATCTCAATATCTTCGCGAAATTCGCAACTTTGTTGGCATTGTCTTTCAAAATCCAGACGATCAGTTATTTATGCCTACAGTAGGAGAAGATATTGCATTTGGCCCAATCAATCAAGGAATCGATGGCGAACAGTTAGAAAAACTATGTTATCGATCGATGCTGGCAGTAGGATTAGATGTCGATCGCTACAGGGAAAGAAACGCTCAAAATCTTTCAGGAGGCGAAAAAAAAAGAGTGGCGATCGCTGGAGTGCTGGCAATGCAACCGCAAGTTTTAGTATTTGACGAACCTTCCGCACAACTCGATCCGCGATCGCGCCGTCAATTTATCGATTTGCTCAAAGATTTACCCCTAACTCAATTAATTGCCACTCACGATTTAGATTTGGCTTTAGAATTATGTAGCCGTACCATTGTTTTAAACCAAGGTCGCATTGTTCGAGATGGTTTAACCGAACAAGTGTTGAGCGATCGCGACTTTTTAGAAGAACATCACCTCGAATTACCCCTCAGTTACAGTCGTCCTTATTGTTTGCTTGAAGACAAGTTACAAATTAGTTAAATCAAAAATACCTACAAAGCTAAATGCAGTTCGATCGCAACTTTTACCAATTGCATCAAATTATTATTCAAACTACCTAAAACTCCACCAATAATTCTTTGTTTAGAAATCGTTCGTATCTGTTGCGCTTGGATTTTAGATGGTTTGGACAGACCACTGTCTTCTGGTTGAAGTAAAATTTCAAAAGGATAAACTCGATCGACCTTTGAAGTAATCGGCAAAATTGTTATTGTCGAAGCAGCACGATTATTAATATCATTACTGACAATTAATATGGGACGGCGTTTAGCTATTTCCGATCCGATGGTTGGGCTGAGATCGGCATAATAAATATCACCACGTTTCATCAGCTAATCCATCTGCGACAGTAATATCCCAATCTTCGTCAACTTCAGCAGAAGCATTTCTGTAAGCTGCTTCTAATTCCTGGTTTTGTAACAAAATTAATGCCTCTTCAATCACTTGAGAACGAGATTTACAGCCTTTAACCGATCTGTAATGTTCGATAAAGCTCATTAATTTTGATGGTAGAGAAATTGAGATTTTATGCGACTGCATAGTAATACTAAGTAGTAAGCAGTATTATTACCTTATTTTATTTTATTTTTTCTACTGATTCGCGATCGAAACTAAACTAACTGTCCTCCAACCAATCTTTTTTAGATTCGGCAGCTTTATAATTTTTAGCTGGAATATTTTCATAGGGAGATGTTGAAGGAATAATTTCCAACTGACGGGGTTTTGTCTTTTCTTTAGTTTGCCGAGGTTTTGGTTGTTCTGTAATTTGTTGGCGATCGCTCTTACCCCGACGGCGATCGCTTGTACGTTCGTCGCTGGTTTCTTCGGCAATTACTTCATAAAGTAATGCCAATTTATTTTTATTGTTACCTTTACGCAAAACTCTACCCAATCTCTGTACGTATTCCCTTGTCGAACCAGTACCAGATAAAATAATAGCAATGCGAGCGTCTGGAACGTCTACTCCTTCATTAAGAACATGAGAAGTAACTAACGTTTTATAATCGCCTTCTCGAAATCTTTTTAAAATATCGTGACGTTCTTTAACTGGAGTTTGATGGGTAATAGCAGGAATTAGATATTCCTGAGAAATTCGATAAACAGTAGCATTGTCGTTGGTAAAAATCAAAATTCGTTCGGGGAAATGCTCGGAAATTAAATCGCAGAGAACTCTTAATTTGGCATCCGTACCCGAAGCTATTTCTTTTGACTCTCGATGTGCCAACATTGCCCGCCTTCCCGCACTGCTGTAAGCACTAGCCCGAACAAATTGCTGCCAACCATCGAGACTACCAAGAGATATTTTAGACTGACGTAAAAACTCATTACGAGTTTCGATCGCCCTTTGGTAACGTTCTCTTTCTTGCTGCGACAACTTGACCTTAATTTGTACTACCTGATGTTCTGCTAAAGCGCCTCCCGATAATTCGCCAGAAGTTTTGTGATAAATTACTTTACCGATGAGTGAATCTAAATCTCGATGCGATCCGTCAGTGCGATCGGGCGTTGCTGTTAATCCGAGACGATATGGCGCGATCGCGTATTCGGCAATTACCTTGAAAAAATCTGTCGGTAAGTGATGGCATTCATCAAAAATTAATAAAGCATAGCGATTGCCGATCGATTCTGCATGAATTGCCGCACTATGATAAGTCGCAATCAAAATAGGCGATCGATCCCGCGATCCTCCCCCCAACAATCCGATCTCTACATTAGGAAAAGCAGCCTCGATTTGAGCGTACCACTGATGCATCAAATCTAGAGTAGGCACAACTATTAATGTCGTGCGCGGAGTCGCTTGCATCGCCAATTGAGCGAGATAAGTTTTTCCCGCCGCCGTCGGTAAAACTACAACGCCTTTTCTTCCAGCTTGTTTCCAAGCTAACAAAGCTTCTCCTTGATGGGCATAAGGTTTCATTTCAACATTAGAATTTAACTCCAGAGAGTAAAATTCTTTTGCTTCATCGTCAAAACTAATTTCTGCTGCTTGCATTGCTTCGATCAAAGAACGATAGTAAATCGCAGGAATGCGAAATTTTTCAATGCGATCGTCCCAAGTAGCGTAATCCAACCAAGCATTTCCTTTTGGTGGTGGATGTAGCGTTAATGTTCCCCGATCGAACTTTAATATGGGGATGCGAGGCATATCGATACGAGCTTGATGGCAACAACATTTTTAAGCATAATCGGGAACGGGGCAACTTTATCTTTTTCTCGATCGATCCGCCCCTATTACCAATTTGCCATGGTAAAACCTTGTCATGATAAAGCTCGCTCCAATTCTGGCAATCATCGATCTAAATTGGGTCAATTATTTTCTTGAAACACATTCAATTAAGTCAATGCGATCGCAACAAACAATATAAATAAAGCTATTAAATTTACTGAGAAATTTCTAATAATTAAATTTTAGATAAAGGTATTTTTTGCTACAAAACATTAAAAATAAAAAAAAAAGTTGTGCTACCATGTCCTAGGTTATTTAATTAAGACCTAAATCACCGATTCAATAATGTTGTGGTTGCTATCTTATATAGTGTAAAAACTACTTCAAAAACAAAAAAGCAAACACAACAACTACAAAGTAATTGTGATTGCAGTCAGTTTGTAAAACTAGTTTCAAGCTAGTCTTTAAAAGAACAACCGTGAGTTTTAAGGAATTAACCCCAAGCAAACTTTAGTAGCAAATACTACAAAACCGTTGGAATTTGCATCGAATGATTCCGTTTATTTACCAATAAGTTGCCAGCAATTAGTATAAAAGTTGATTCACTAAATCTTCAAAAAAATATCCAGATAAATCGGTATAATTGCTCATGGCATAAATAGTAAATTCAGACAGAATCGTAGTTGATTTTGTCCAAGAAATTGCCAAACTTCGTGGTAGATAATAACCGACAAAGTAAAAAAATTATTCATAGAGTCAATGCTCATTTGACATCAATAATTTTTTCCGACTCTGGAGGTATGTTATTAATCAGTAAGATGCATAAACTAAAAAAAGCTACGTAGTATTAAGCAAGTGAAAGTAATAGCAAAAAACTTCATTCACAAAGTAAAAATGAGTCAAACAACTATGAACGTCACAGAAAATTCGGAAAAAAATCTCGTTTTCATCGGCTCCTACTGGAAGCATCAACACCAAGGTGAGGTAA
>JBOFLQ010000168.1:0-3336 GCA_051657945.1 Xenococcaceae cyanobacterium
CTACATTAATCAATGGGTAAAGTTAGAGAAGGAGCATTTGCAGTAGCAAGGTCGTCTGTAACCATTATCACCGCAGCGCCTTGAAGTACGACATCTTGCCCAGTCTTAACTATTCCTGCGATCGAAGTTTGTCCTGCTGTTACTTTGTCAGAAACATCGAAAGTATCAAAATCTATGCCGTAAGTAGTGTCTGCGCCTTTACCAATACTGTTAATCGAAGAGTTGAATAGATTATTAGCAGGGTTATAAGTGTCTGACAAAATTTGACCGTTAAACTGCAAAGATTCAGGATGTGTGCTAGAAGACTCTAATGATTTGTCGCCTTCCCATGCTAGTACACTATATTTAGCTTTTGGCTGGTTTGATACTTTGATACCGTCTAAAGTGTAATCAAAAGAAGAATATCTAGATGATTTGAAACCTTCATAGAGATTGATGGTATTCAATTTTTGGATATTTGGGTCTTCATAAACTACGAGTAAAGACCATGCGGATAAAACTACTTTGCGATCGCAGTAAATTCCATTGTTAGTAACAGTTAAACTGCTTAAAGTATATTGATTATTGGTTGTTGCCTTAACAATATCAGTTACATCTTTAACACCTTGAAAAAACAGAGCGCTTGGATCTATAGTCGATGTTTCTTGATACGATTTATCTGCATTCAAGCTATTACCATTTAAATTAACTGTCGAATCAAAAGTTGCTCCCGAACCTGCCCAATAGAGGTAAGCTTTTTTGACAGTAGCACCATTGGGAAGATTGGGTAGTGCTTCGGTAGATGAAGTTTTTAAAGCACAGGCATTACCAGAATCGGATTCTTGTCTAAAACTTCCACCTGTAACTACGTAGTCAACTTTACCTTCAAATCTTTCTTGAGAAGTTAAAGGAGTTCCAGCTTGTGCGTTACCAACGTTTAAAAGTTGTCCTACTAGAGATAAACCAAGGATGCTAACGGCAAGAGCGATTTTAGAATTTAAAAATTGTTTGTTCATAATAATCACCTAAAAATGTGTTGTTAACTAATCAAAAAAAGCTTAAATAATTTAGCTGTTATTACTGAATCTCTTTTTAAAAACTATCTAAGTAAAAACTTTAGCTATATTTCAATTATTAGTTATTTACTCTGATGTTATAAACCGTACAAATCGGTATTTTTATTGTTAAAATGTCTTGAGTTTATAAAAACTTTAAAAACATACCTAGTCAACCAAAATACTTTCGATCGAAATTAAACTTGCGACGAAGAGAATAGATCGACAAAAATAAATTTGTAAATACTCAAACCTACCTATTTATATGAAGCGTGTTTATTTTTAAGGTAGTTTATTGAAGCTGCGATCGCACTTGCAAACTCTACAAAAAATTAATCCCACCTGCGATCGAGGTGGGAAAACTTTATGTTAATTAAACAATAATCTCTAATTTTTGCCCTCAAATTTTTTTGGAGTCCAAATTTGACCCTTGGAAAATTTAAGAAATTTAAAAATGGTTTAAAGATTGCTCTTTTGGAAACATTTATTAACTGTTGCTCTGATTTTTGCCAGTTTGAATGTACAAAATTAACAGAAAAACAGTAGGAACTAAAACAAATAAGATGCTGGCGATAAATCCTAAGTCGTTAACCTGCATAAAAAATTGCCTTAAATCTATTCAAACAACAAGTTCTAGGATATCATTACCATGGTCGATCGATCGCTCTGATTAGCTGCCACTAATCTTAGGGTTTGGTTTTGACGCTAATTGCTCCGTTGACGATAGTTTGACAGGCTAAACGATAGTTTTCTGGTTTCTTTCTCAAAACTTTTTGCTCGAAAGGCGTTTTTTCTGATAAATTTTCCATTCCTTTGACAATCTCGACAACACAAGTACCGCATTGTCCGTATCCACCACAATTCATCAGCTTGCCTTTAAGAGTATAGATGTCGATTTTGTTTTGAATTGCTTTCTCTCTCAAATTGCCACCGATCGCAGTCACGACCTCTTTATTTTCATTGACAAACGTAATTGTAGACATGTGCTTTTTATGGTTGTGATCTTACATATAATATTAAGAAATTATAAGTAATTATGTCTAATTATAAAGTGACTCGACTACGTTAAGTATTAAATGGCTGCGCCTAAGACGAATTGTCAGATGTGACACTCGATTAGCGCGAACAAGTAGTCAAACTGATGTTTATAAGTTGATGTCGAGCCTAAAAAATCAAACAATATCTTTATTTTGGACAAAAATATCAGCTAAAAAATAAAATTGTTATTAATTTTCGGGCAAATTCTTACAGATATAAACTAACCTACAGACTAATAAGCATTATTCTATTTCTCTAACAAATATACGGACTTAGCAATCTAAGTCCTATTTTTTTTTATCGATCGATGTAAAAATATTTGTTTGACTTTAATATTTTAATATTCGATCTTTTTTGAAATAAGATCCCCTATTCACAGAAAATTAAATCAATTGAAACTCTTTTAAAGCTGGCAAAAAATTGTGATTTTCGTGACTGGGACGACTGAGTTTAATCAAAGCAAAACGCTGGAGAGGAGTTAATTGCTGCCATTGTTCGAGGCTAATTTTGAGATTTAATTCTGTTGCTTTTTCTTGAATGGCGATCGGCACAACATTAATATCTAACCAAGCTGGATTGCTTTCTATGGGAAGTTCGCCAGCAGGTACGCCTGTCTGTTTCTCGACTAAATTTTGTAAAAATTCGCGGTATTGTGAACTCTCTTCAACATTTTCACAAGGTTTTTCTATCAACGCTTGTTTTTCGATTTCGTCGAACTGATTCCAATGAGCTAGCTTTAACTTAACTCCGCAGGTATCCAATTTCATTCGCACCACCATGGGAATGCAACGCAGAGAGTCTACAAAATCTGCTTCAAAAGCAAAAAAGCTTTGTTCGTCGCTCATAAGAGAGGGAGTAGGGGCTAGGGGCTAGGGGTTAGGGAGTAGGAATTTATGGTAGAGACGCGAAACTTCGCGTCTTATGGTAGAGACGCGAAACTTCGCGTCTTATGGTAGAGACGCGAAACTTCGCGTCTTAGGGTAAACTTTTCTGAGGAGACCTCAGAAAATCCCGCCTTGTCTCTACAGGGGGATTAGAGATTAATGCTGACCGTTAACAGGTATTATACCGACATGGAAAGAGAAATCGATCGCTTAGATACCGATTGAGCGATCGATTCGATCGAATTACCAACAGGAATTAAGTTAACAGCACAAGCTTTTAGTTCTGGTTCGAGAGAAATCGGACAAGCTTCGGGATGTGTTAGAACGTTTGCTTCGGCGTTTTCTGCCCAGAGTGCGCCCCAGTGCATGGGAACAAAAAC
>JBOFLQ010000169.1:0-3955 GCA_051657945.1 Xenococcaceae cyanobacterium
AAAATCGTTTAACTCCCAATGAGGGTTACTCTACTCTGTTGGATGATTGGTTGGCGCGATCGCCTTCGCACCACACAATACGAATGTACCGTACTAACATCAATGCCTTTTTTCAAGCTGTAGCCGAATCGGACTGTACCCCCGATCTACTCGCTCAATTTCTGAGCTTAGACGGTGCAAACGCTTTTAGCTTAGTTTCACAATACCACGGTTCGCTCGTCGCTCAAAGATTAGCACCCGCGACTATCAATCAGAAATTGGCAGCTATTAAAAGCCTGGTGAACTATGCCAATCAAGCTGGAAAATGTCATTACACCTTGACTAATATTAAAGCGATGAAGCTGACTCCCTATCGAGATACCAAGGGCATCGATAAAGAACTGTATCGAGCCATATTGGCGGCGGTGGATACTAGCACCATCAAAGGCATAAGAGATCGGGCGATTCTCCTGCTGCTTTGGGGTAACGCGCTAAGACGCTCTGAAGTGGTTACGCCCAATATCAAAGACTATCTGCCAAGGGATAACCAGCTATCTATCATTGGTAAGGGGAAATCAAATCAAGCTGAGTTGATTACTTTGGGATCTGGAACAATTAAGGCGATCGACTTTTGGTTAGAAGCTAGGGGCGAAACCGATCCCAAATCGCCTCTATTTTGTGCCATTCACAAATCTTATTACGGACATCGTCTCAACACCAATTCCATCTATAAATTAGTACAAAAGTACGCTCGTCTAGCAGAAATTGATAAAACCATGTCACCCCATCGCATTCGGCATTCATCTATTACCGAAGCTCTCAATTTGACTAATGGAGATGTTCGAGCGGTTCAGAAGTTATCGAGGCACAGCAACCTCAATACTTTAATGATTTACGATGATAACCGTACTGACTTACAGGGTAAGGTGACGGGGTTGCTCGACGATCTGTTTTAAAAAAAGGCGATCGAATAGAGCAATAGTCGAATAGACCAATCCCATCTCTTAAACAGTATTAATGTACTATAGTAACGAAAAATGACTATTCAAGTAGACCGACAAGAAGCAACAGAGCGATTCGCTGAATTATTCGAGCGAGTTCTTTCAGGAGAAGAAATCATCATTTCGGTACAGGGGCGGGAAATGGCGCGACTAATTCCCTCAAATTTACCATTACAGCCAAGAGTACCAGGAATTGATAAAGGGCGTTTCGTCGTTCCCGATGATTTTGACGATCCGCTCCCCGAAGAATTAATTAAAGCTTTTGAGGGTGAGAGTTAACCAAAAATTTATGCTCGCACTACTCGATACCAATGCTTTTTTGTGGTGGGTTACTGACGACGAACGACTTTCATCGCAAGCCCGTGGGGTTATTAGCGACCCTAGCAACACCCTAATTTTCAGTATTGTCAGTGCTTGGGAGATTGTCATCAAAGCGAATTTAGGTAAGCTACCCTTGCCCGAACCACCTGAAACTTATATTCCGAATCGTGTTAGCTACTACGGCTTTCAAACACTGACGATAGAAATGAAACATGTACTGCACATAAGTAAACTAGAAAGCCACCACAACGATCCATTCGATCGTTTGTTAATCGCCCAAAGTCAAGTTGAAAACATACCAATTATTACGATAGATAGAAAAATTTCTCTCTACGATGTTGAGGTTATTTGGTAGGCACGTTCCCAAGAAAAGAGGTAACTATCAATTTACTAGCGCCAAACTGAGGAGCGAGGCGACCTCGCCAAAACAACTGGCGCGGAAGATGAACGCTACATCAAAAAATATATACAGTCGATAAAGAGATTCGATCGAATACTTTCCCCGAACTGAAACTTACAGCGAACGCGATTTTATCTGCTTGAAGTTGAAAAGAGCGCTTGATTCTTCGCACGGGCATCTTAACGTCTCGCCGTAGTGCTACGACCAATCTTTCGCCAGCTCGATTTCTGTATTTTTACGGCATTCGTTGCAAAAAACGTTATATTTCATCATTATTTAGTTGCTAACAAATTTTTTAATCTATCAGATTCAGTATAAATTATTGCTTCATGCTGTTCGATTTCAGCACGAGAAAAAGTTTGTTCGAAACTGCCAATTGATATAGTGTAAAAATTAGATATTGGAACTTCTAAGTTTGAATAAAATGCACAGTTGGCAAAATTAGAATTTTCTTCTTTTACTCTTTTAGGTTCGTCAAGACTGCCAGTATTTACAATGTCTCCTTGTGAATTTTTTACAGTTACTTTAAGCTCGCGCCTAATTGTATTATCTAAAAAAGGATCTTTCCCTCTCAAAACATCATCTGGATTAGCTGCAATCGAACAGGGAATATTGTCGGGAAGTTCCCAATCACCTTTTACTACAAGAGCTGCTTTAACGGTCAAATTCTTCTGTTCTGTTGAATTTTCAGTTTTATTTGATTGACTGCAACCAACAATTAAACTAGAGCTAAGAATAGCAAGTAGATAAAGTTTATTAATTTTTCTCATTATTTTCTCAATATAATGAATAGTTTTCTATTCTCAAAATATTAAGAAAAATTTAATTGGTTAGCGATCGCGATCGCTATAATTTGTGAGACACTTAAAAATTTTTTGATGACAGAGCTAATATTTCCCAAAGAAAACTCAGTCCAGTTTAAGCAATCATCTCTTGCAAACACAAACACAATAAGATTCAAAGGATTAAATTCACAGGTGAACTTGATTCCCGTCAGAAATTTAGGGGCTAGAATCGAATATAGCCCCGAATTTTCTGCTGTTCCTGTCAGCTCTCCAAATGCAGCAACAGAAAAAGAAAGACTCGCATTTTGGTTGTCTATTGAGTTACCTCTGTTTCCTGACCACAAAACAATCCAAACAATAGATCATATTTGGGAATGGCTACACCTCAAAGATTGGGTCATAAGGATTGCAAAAATCTTCTCAGGCATGGACGAGCCGTTAACAGCAGATTTAAAAACTGGCGCGATCGATCGACTCGAACACGATCTGAACTGGGCGCAAGCAAAAATTTTTATAAATTTATGGGAATTACTTTCAAATAAATGGCAACCGATTAAACAAGCCCTCGATCGTTATGGGGAATGTCCTTACAACGATCCTGTAGATTTATTCAAACAAATTATAGGAACTGAACTTACTCATAAATTTTCAACATGTTTGAAGAATCATTTTAATTTCAGCGCTTCAGAAACAAAAAAATTTAACACTTTATTACGCCGACAGATTAAAGGTGGTTTCCTTACCCAGAAAGAACAGTTAAAACTATCACAACTTCACGCGAAATACTGTCCACCAAATCTTTGGTGGACTCGGCTAGAGACAATTTTGCTCGACGTGTTTAACAAAAAAGCAGATCCTCTCGTAGAAGCTTATTGGCAAATTTATGATGTGCTGCTGGATACTACTTGTAAACTTACACAACGTTTAATCTGCCAAGGTAGTCTCAGCAGTGTCACTTGGGTTGACGGGAATTTATTGCCTGGAAGTATCTCTGTGAGAAAATTGGAGAAACAGAAAATTGAGCTTCATAAAAGTTAACCAAAATGACATAGGTGACTTTTTTGAGCGATTTGCTCAACAATAGAAAAACGATTTGAGGAATTTTTAATGACGGGAAGCAACTTGAGCGAAAAAAATTACGTACATTGTTACTCGCCAGATATTACGCTCGAACTTACCTCAGAAGACTTAGAACATCTGGAAAAACAACAGCAATGCTTCGATGCCGAACATGGAGCGAGGCATTTGAAGACGCTTGAAAATATTTATAGTGGCTTAAATAAGAAATCTTCAGGACTTCTTTAAGTTTCTGGGATACAGTCGCCGCCGCCGCCGCCGCCGCCAACTGGTTTGACATTGGTTACAAGGAGCGAATAAAAGTTAAAAACTTTCCTATCGCATCCCAACCACAAGCTAAATGTATCACCGCGAGAAGTTTCCTAGGCTTCCCTTCCACCTTCTGAACTCCT
>JBOFLQ010000170.1:0-21704 GCA_051657945.1 Xenococcaceae cyanobacterium
TCATACTGGTTTTGTTCTCCTTCTAGTTTGCTTTCGTAGATAATCATTTTTATCGTTTTAGTCTACGATAAGATTATAACCTAAGTTTTTTAAAGTCGCACTCTTATGGGCGAGGCTTTAAACCCAAAATTTTCGGTAAGATCTGGAAAAAGCTATTAAAATCGCTGATGCAAATTCAAGCTTCTCCTTCACCAGTAAACACAAATAATTCTCTTTTAAATTCTTACCGACAAGTTCGTAACTTCAGCGAAAAACTCTGTCAACCTCTGGCTACAGAAGATTACATCATTCAAAGTATGCCCGATGTCAGCCCTCCAAAATGGCATTTAGCGCATACAACTTGGTTTTTTGAAACTTTTTTACTCGTTCCCCATCTCAAAAGCTACCAAGTTTTTCATCCCAAATTTGGTTATTTGTTTAATTCTTACTACGAAGCTGTCGGCGATCGCTATCCTCGTCCGCAAAGAGGTTTATTATCGCGTCCGACAGTGGAAGAAGTTTATCAGTATCGGCACTATGTCGATCGCGCTATGGAAGAACTTTTTCAAGAAATTTCTGGCGATTGCGAAATAGAATCTTTGATTATTCTTGGTTTAAATCACGAACAACAACATCAGGAATTATTACTAACCGATCTCAAATATAATTTTGCGATTAATCCGCTACGTCCAGCATATTGTAGAGACGCGATATATCGCACGGCGCGCCAAGGCAAATCTGAGGAGACCTCAGATTTGACGTGCCTTGTCTCTACATCACCAAAAAATAGCGCTCGCCAAAAAAACTGGTTAGATTGTCCTGGTGGATTATACGAAATTGGTTTTGCAGGATCTCAATTTGCCTTCGATAATGAAAGTCCCAGACATAAAATTTACTTACAAGACTATCGATTAGCCTCCCAATTAGTAACCAACGCCGAATATTTAGAATTTATCGAAGCTGGTGGTTACAGTAAGCCAGAATATTGGCTGGCAGAAGGTTGGGCGACAATTCAAACAGAAAATTGGCAAGCGCCTTTGTATTGGGAAAAAATTGATGGCGAGTGGTGGACGATGACATTAGCGGGAATGCGTGTCATCGATGAAAATGAACCAGTTTGTCATGTCAGTTTGTATGAAGCAGATGCCTATGCTAGTTTTCGGGGCAAACGATTGCCAACCGAAGCAGAATGGGAAGTAGTTGCTTCACAACAGGCGATCGCGGGAAATTTTGTCGAGTCGGGAAGATTGCATCCAGTCGCAGCAACAGAAGTTAATTCACATCAAATGTTTGGCGATGTTTGGGAATGGACGCAAAGCGCCTATTTGCCTTATCCAGGCTTTCAAAGCGCTACAGGCGCGGTAGGTGAATACAACGGCAAATTTATGTGCAATCAAATGGTGTTGAGAGGTGGTTCTTGTGTTACTTCTACCAGTCACATGCGATCGACGTATCGAAACTTTTTCCCAGCTTCGGCGCGTTGGCAGTTTTCAGGTATTCGTTTGGCAGAGACGGTTTAAATGATTGGGAAAAAACTCAGACAAATCAACTACTGATAGTAATAAAAATATAATTTGTAGAATATGCTTGAATAGCATTCAAGCTATTTAATAAATTTAGTTAGAACAAAACAGATGATTATGATAATGATTGTTTGGACAATTAAAATATCATTATCGATATCAGTAGTTTATAGCTTATTGTACTCGCTCTATCGAAAAAGTATTAGGTCGGGTTCGATCCGATTTTTACAATCTTTCTGTTGCTCGTTAATAGGTGGATTTTTTGGTTACATTATTGGCTATTTGGTTGGATGGATACTAGCAATTGTTACGCCAGAAGAACCTTCTACTTTCGGCGAGCCTCCCATAGGAAAAGCAATAGTATTTGGCATTACTATATTGATTGGTTGGTTGTTAGGCATAGTTTTAGGAGTGATTTTAAGTCCATTAATTATTTCAAAAATTTTTAAGTAAAACTAAATTCATAGCTATCAAAAGCTTTGTTAAATTAATCTGTTCGGTAACTAAACCTTAATTTAAAGTAGTCATTGTCTAATTTATTTGATACTAATCAAAGCTTTTGGTAACTCAAATTTTCCCTCTGAATTTAGTTCAAAATCGAGTACATTTTCCACTGCATCTAAATTTAAAACACCGTAAAGATGGGGAAATATTCCCACACCTGGAACTTCTTCATATTTAAGTTCTGCCTGTAACTTTTCAGGTTCGACACATAGTAAAACTAACCCCGATCGCCCACTAAAAATTAGATTAGCTGTATTTACCACCTGTTCGAGCGTTGAAAAATGAATAAAACCTTCAATGTCCAGAGAATCGGCTTCATAAATTCCCGATTCTCTAGCTTTTTGCCACTGCGATCGCGAGGTAATGTGAAAAATTAGTTTATGGTTCATGGTTAATAGGGCAAGGGGCATTGGGCAATGGGCAATGGGCATTGGGCATCGGACAAAGTCAGAAGTCAGCACTTCGACAAGCTCAGTGACCAGTCAGAAGTTAGAAGTACAAAATTCATTACTCATTACTTATTACTCATTACTCATTACTCATTACTCATTACTCATTACTCCCTATCCCCTATCCCCTATTCCCTAGTTATCACGTCAATAACTCGATCTTGAGGTTTTAATTTTGCCAGACGATCGCCCGTTCCGTCTTTTCCTAATAGAGGAATCGAATCGACAGTTAAAACAATTCTTTCTTGGTTATTAGTTAACAAGATTGCATTTTGTCCTTGTTTTGCTAACACCATACCCGCCAAATTATCTTCTTTGTTTTTAAACTGAAGCGCGATCGTGCCGAGGTCGCCAAGTTTGCACAAACGCAATGCATCTGTTGGCAAACGCTTGCCGTATCCCAATTGAGTAACCAGCAATAAATTGTCATTGGCATTGAGGTTAACACAGCCTGCTAATTCCTCACCGTAATGCAAACGCAAAGCTTGATTGCCTTGGGCGCTGCGTCCCATAATAGGTAAATATTCGTCACTGACGGCAAAACGTAAAACGCGTCCCGATGTAGTCGCGATCGCGATTTCCTGTCCTTCTTGGGTAAAACAAAGGTAGCTGAGGCGATCGTCATCTTTAAGTTTGATCGTCACCAAACCACGATTGGTAAGACTGGTTAGTTCGGAGACAGGTAAGCGCTTAATCCTTCCTTTTTGCGTCAACAAAATCACATCCAGAGTTGATTCAATATCTTCTAAGAAAAAGTGAGCTAGCGATCTGTCTGCATCGTTTTGCGCGCCTTTGGGTAAAAGACTAATTATATTTTTAGCTGGTTTGAATAGCGAACTAGGAATATCTTTAACCGACAAAGGATAAGCTTTACCGCGATCGGTAACAATAACTAATTGCTCTTTTGTGCCAACTGCTTGGTGTTGGACGATTACATCCTCTCCTTTGTCGATCGCACCACCATTCGCTTTACCATTTTCAGCAGAATTTTTCCACCAGATTTGTCCTCGATGAGTAATTTCTAAAACAGCATCTTCTGGCATTTCCAGCGTAGAAACCAAAGGCAATTCTAATTGAGAACTAGCGCTTTTCGAGCGAGATTTTGGCTTTTCGCTAACATCGCTTGCTTTAACATCGATAGCTTCAATTGTATCCCGTGCGATCGCGCTGTTTTTATTTTCTTTTTTATCCCAAAATGAAGGATCGACAGCGACAATGCGAGTGCGACGTTCGTCATTAAACTTGCGTTTGAGTCCACGCAACTCTTTTTTCAGAGATTTCATCAACTCATGACGATCGTCAAGTAGTTTTTCTAATTCAGCGATGCGCTGTTGTAGTTGTTCTCGTTCGGTTTCTAATTTCTGTTTTTCCAAACCCGTCAGACGACGCATCGGCATAGCCAGAATTGTATCCGATTGCGCCTCGCTAAGACCTAATTCTTCTTGAAAACGGTATTTTGCCGTCGTTCCATCTGAAGCGTTTCTGAGAATATCGATTACTGCATCGAGATTGTTTAACGCCGTCAACGTACCTTCGACCAGATGCAAACGTTGTTGAGACTGTTCTAATTCGTAAGCGTATTGTCTTCTGAGAGTGACTTCGCGAAACTCCAAAAACTCTTGCAGTAAACCACGTAACGATAACTCACAAGGTTTATTATTCACCAATCCCAGCATAATTACGCCAAAGTTAGATTGCAGGGCGGTGTGGTGGTAAAGTTTGGCGAGAACTAGTTCGGGTTGCGTATCTTTTTTCAATTCGATGACAACTCTAATTCCCTCGCGATCGCTCTCGTCGCGAATGTCGGCGATCTCTTCTAGTCTTCCATGTCCTACTAATTCGGCAACTTTTTCAATCCAAGCCGCCTTATTTACTTGATAGGGCAATTCAGTAACAATGATGGCAGTTCTTTCCCTGCGTCGCTTTTTCCCAGTGTCTAGGAGTTCGATTTGAGCGATTCCGCGCACGGGAATAATTCCTCTGCCAGTGCGATAGGCATCGCGAATACCGCTAACATCGACAATTTCGCCCCCTGTGGGAAAATCTGGCCCTGGAATTAGTTGCCACAAATCGCGATCGCTTAATTCTGGCTTGTCAATCATGGCAATTAATCCATCTACCAATTCTCCCAAGTTATGGGGTGGAATATTGGTAGCCATTCCCACCGCAATGCCAGAACAGCCATTAAGTAATAAAATAGGAAGCTGAACGGGCAAAACTACTGGTTCTTGTTGAGAATTATCGAAATTATTGGTAAAGTCAACCGTTGCTTCGCCAATTTCGCTCAACATTGCTTCATGGGCGACAGTTGCCAGTCTAGTCTCCGTGTAGCGCATGGCAGCAGGTGGATCGTTATCCACCGACCCAAAGTTTCCGTGACCCGATAGCAAAGGATAGCGACAGGAAAAATCTTGTACCATCCTCACTAATGCGTCGTATACAGACTGATCGCCATGGGGATGATACTTTCCTAAAACATCTCCAACGACGCGAGCGCACTTGCGGTAAGGTCGATCGGGTGTCAATCCCAACTCGTACATTGCATATAAAATACGGCGGTGTACTGGTTTGAGTCCGTCACGAACGTCTGGTAGCGCGCGACCGACAATGACGCTCATGGCATATTCTAAATAGGATCTCTCCATTTCAACATGGAGAGCCGCGCTGATAATCTGACCGTTACCATTCGAATTCAACTGTTTTGCCATGAGTTTTTAGATCCTAGATGTAAATGACTGAGTCAAAATCGATCGTCTCTTACCTAATAAGGGCAATATATATCACAAGTCATTCCGATCGGGAATTATCCTCTTAACATTAAATTAAAACTATTGAATTTGTAATTTATGACAACTGTGTTAATCGTAGAAGACGACCCCATCAATTTTCGAGTTTTTTCAAAAATTTTGACCAAAAGAGGCAATTTACAGGTGAGAGGGACTGAAAACGTGGAAGAAGTCCTCAAAATTGCTCAATCTGGAGAAATAGATATTATTTTAATGGACGTTTCTTTAGCAAATAGCGTCTATCAAGGTAAATCTGTAGATGGGATTAAGATTACGCAAATGCTTAAATTAGATCCAAAAACGTCTTCTCTGCCAGTTATTTTGGTGACCGCTCATGCTATGCAAGGCGATCGTGAAAGTTTTCTCAAACAAAGCGGTGCTGATGACTATATTTCCAAGCCAGTTGTAGACCATCAAAAATTTATCGACCAAATTTTAGCTTTAGTCGAAAAATAAGGGAAGGCGCGACGTGCAGAGGGCAGAGGGCAGAGGGCAGAAGGCAGAAGGTAACAGCCGTTTTGTCAATTACTTCTCTTACTTATTACTCGTTACTCATTACTCATTACTTGGCTGTTAACTTTTGACTTTTGACTTTTGACTTTTGACTTTTGACTTATTTACTGTGGTGCCATTTCCATTTGTAGTTCTGTTTCTGCCGAGGTTTGATTGAAGCGAGAGACTGCCGCTTGCATTTGTGGTGTAGCCAGAAAAGCTTGAGCGTCGGTTAACAAACGTTCGCCCCAAAGATTATCTCGTAAATAATTAATATCTCCGTAACGACCATCTAATGAAAGAGCATCTTCACCCATTTTCAAACTTTGCGGTTTTTCTCCACGAACAAATAAGGCGATCGCCACAGCTAATTGTGGTTCGGCTTTTAATTCTGGTTGTTGTTCTTGAGTTTTGAGTGCATCGTGAGCTTTGATAACTTTTTGCCAAGATGCGATCGCTTCAGTGGGATTACCTTGCTCGTATTGTGCCAAACCAATATTAATCAGTGCTGGTAAGAAAAGTTTGTCGGTATCTAGAGCTTGCTGGTAAAAAGAAATCGCTTCGGGCAACTGCTTCATTTTAAAATAAGTATTGCCCAGATCGAAAAGCGCTTCGGGCGTTTTTGGCTCGATTTTTAAACCTTCTTGTAGATTGGCGATCGCGTTGTTGTAGTCACCTTTTTGAAAATAAGCGTTGCCAAGGGTAAATAAAACTCCTGCTTCTTTGGGAGCTAGCGCTTGCGCTTGTTTTAGCGCTTTAATACCTTCTTCATGTTTTTTTTGTCCTACTTCCAAAGTTCCCAAAATAAACCATGTTTCAAAGCGATCGGGAGCCAACTGCGTCGATAATTTAGCTCTCAACATCGCTAATTCTGGCTGCTGAAACCTAATTAACTGTACTGCTTCTTGAATTAAAATCAATCCTTGTTGTTCTAACTGCTCGCTATTAAGTTGTGGAACGTAAGGTAACATTGCTTGTGCCGATACGGGCGCAACCGCTGTTGATAAACTGGCACAGGCTAACAAAACGGAAAATAAGTGTTTGACTCTTGGCACGGTATCGCCTCGAAATAATCTTATCGATTGTAACTACGATTGACAGAATGGGTAGTTGGTAATGCCCCTGTTAAATGTGTCAATAAATCTAGTGTCGATCGCCCTACCTCATCACAATAAAGTAGAAGTTACTATTATAGTAGGCTCAATAGAACGTTACTGACTATTGACCTAGGGTAATTTTATCTTAGTTTTCTGCATGGAATTTCCACTAGTCGGTAAAATTCGTCATCCTTTTCCTTGGCTGTTGGGGTTGATGGCTGGGGGAATGGTTGTCGTCGGTACGTCTACTTATTTTGTTATACAAAATTCCGACACACAACCTAAAATCGATAGCTTGACCGTTCCCGTCGAGCAACAAAACTTAACATTGCAAATAAAAGCTAGCGGAACAGTCGAACCCGTTCAAAATGTTAATATCAGTCCAAAAAATCCCGGAACGCTAACAAGACTGTTGGTAGATCAAGGCGATCGCGTCCGTACGGGACAAGTTATCGCTGTGATGGACAACCGAGAACTACAAGCGCAAGGAGTTGCTGCCGAAGCTAAATTTAAAGAAGCGATCGCCAATCTTAATAAAGAACAAACTCGTATTACTGGCGAAATCGCCCAAGCTCAAGCGCGTTACGAGCAAGCGCAAGCGCGTTTGGAAACAGCCAAACAGAGAATTCCCAAACAAATAGACCAAGCCAGACAACAACTCCGTGCTGGTGAAGCAAGATTGCAGCTAGCTACAAACCGTATTAAACGTAATGAAAGTTTGCTTGCTGAAGGAGCGATAACCCAAGACAAATTTGATGAAGAAATCAACGAATATCGAAGCGCTCAAGCCAACCTATCACAATTACTGCAACGGTTGGAAGAACTTAAAAATACAGGTACTCCAGAAGTAGGAGAACAACTTGCTGCTGTCTCCGAAACTAATTTAGCACTAGAGCAAAGAAAAAGAAGTCAAAAATCAGAAATCGAACAACTAAAAGCCGCTGCTCTATCGACGCAAGCAGAATTAGAGAGAATCAAAATTCAATTTAAAGATACTGTCATTCGATCGCCTTTTGATGGCGTAGTTACACAAAAATATGCTACAGAAGGGGCTTTCGTCGCTCCTACAACTTCAGCATCTAGCGATTTGGGGGCTACTTCAACCTCGATCGTCGCGATCGCCAGAGGATTAGAAATAGTAGCTAAAGTGCCAGAAGTAGATATCGGACAATTAAAACCAGGACAATTGGTAAATGTTGTCGCCGACGCTTTTCCCGATCGAACCTTTCAAGGTAGAGTCAGAAGAATTGCCCCCGAAGCAGTCGTCAAACAAGATGTGACTTCTTTTGAAGTACGGATTGCCCTAGTCACTGGACAAGAACAATTACTGTCAAAGATGAACGTTGATGTTACCTTCCTCGGTCAACAATTAAAAGATATTCTGACCGTTCCCACCGTCGCGATCGTCACCAAAAAAGGTGAAACAGGCGTAATGATTCCTGGTGAAAATAATAAACCCGTATTCAAACCAATTACAATCGGTCAAAGTCAAGACGACAAAACCCAAGTCCTTCAAGGATTAAAACCAGGAGATAAAGTCTTTACCGATCTTCCCGAAGATTTTAAAAAGCAACAGGAAGAAGAGAAAAATAGGGAGTAATGAGTAATGAGTAATGAGTAATGAGTAATGAGTAATGAATTTTTTACGTCACGACTTCTGACTTTTGACTTTTGCCCATTGCCCAAACATTGACATTTTTGACGCAACTAGAGATAATGGTAGTTTGTGTAAACTTTAGCTACCTAGTAAACCCTTGGCTAATGTTGTTGTAATCGGCGCTCAATGGGGCGACGAAGGAAAAGGAAAAATAACCGATTTACTGAGTAGATCGGCGGATGTTGTGGTGCGCTCTCAAGGTGGAGTTAATGCAGGACATACAGTTGTCGTACAAGGGCAAACGTTCAAACTGCATTTGATTCCTTCTGGTATATTGTATCCCAAGACGGAGTGTATTATCGGCTCTGGGACAGTTATCGACCCAGAAGTATTACTTCAAGAAATGGAGCAGCTAGAGGCGCTCAACGTTTCGTTTGAGAATTTGAAGATTTCTCAAACCGCTCATGTGACGATGCCCTATCATCGTTCGATCGACCAAGCCTCCGAAGAACGTCGGGGAGATTACAAAATAGGTACTACTGGTAGGGGAATTGGGCCTACCTATGCCGATAAATCAGAACGAACTGGCATACGTGTTATGGATTTGATGAATCCAGAGCAATTGCGCCAAAAATTAGAATGGACAATTAATTATAAAAATGTAATTTTAGAAAAACTTTATAATTTACCTCCCTTAGACCCAGAAACAGTAATAGTTCAATACACTCAGTATGCCGAACGATTGCGTCCTTTTGTCATTGATGCTTCCCTAAGAATTTACGAAGTAGTCAAGCAAAAGAAAAACATTTTGTTTGAAGGCGCACAAGGGACTTTGCTGGATCTCGATCACGGTACTTACCCTTATGTTACCTCCTCCAATCCGATCGCGGGTGGAGCTTGCGTCGGTGCGGGAGTAGGGCCAACCACAATCGATCGAGTTATTGGTGTAGCAAAAGCCTATACCACTCGCGTCGGTGAAGGGCCATTTCCAACCGAACTAAAAGACACTATTGGGGAAGAACTTGGCGATCGCGGTGCTGAATTCGGCACTACTACAGGTCGTCCCCGTCGCTGCGGCTGGTTTGATGCCGTAATCGGTCGTTATGCAGTTCGCATCAACGGTATGGATTGTTTGGCAATTACCAAGTTAGACGTACTCGACGAACTAGACGAACTTAAAGTCTGTGTTGCCTACGATCTCGACGGTCGGGTTTGTAACCATTTTCCCAGCAATGCTAGCGAATTGGAGCGCTCTAAGCCAATTTACAAAATTTTGCCAGGATGGAAAAAATCTACCATAGACTGCAAGACCCTAGAGGATTTGCCCAAACAAGCATTAAACTATCTTAAGTTTCTTGCTGAATTGATGGAAGTACCGATCGCCATCGTTTCGGTCGGTCCGAGTCGCGACCAAACTATTATAGTTGAAGACCCAATTCACGGGCCTAAACGCGCTTTGTTAGATGCTGACGGGACTCCAGTGTCTTCCTAAATTAGTTTAAATTTAACCATGCGATCGGATAGAGACAAAAATCTTTACTGGTGGAGTGTCTCTAATTAAATCTCTACTTTTTACTCTTACTCGTTGAGGAAAAAAAATCGTGTCAATTACAGTTGAATGCAAAAAACGACCAGAAGGAATCAATCCTAGAGCATTGCGTCGTGATGGCTTGATTCCTGCTGCTCTATACGGACATAAAGGTGCTGAGTCCGTATCTTTAACTATAAATGCTAAAGAAGCGGTTAGATTGCTAAAAGCTGCTTCTGTTAACAACACTCTGATCGACTTAAAAGTTCCCGAACTTTCGTGGAATGGTAAGGCTTTAATTAGAGAAGTACAATCTCATCCTTGGAAGAGAACGATTTATCATTTGAGCTTCTTTTCCGTTTCTGCTGATTCTACTGTAGAATTGGTCGTTCCCCTAACGCTGGTAGGTACTGCTGCAGGTGTTAAGCTGGGTGGAGTATTGGAGCAATCGATGTCAGAATTAAACATCTCTTGTCTTCCCGATCGCATTCCTGAAAATATTGAGATTGATGTGACTTCTTTTGATGCTGGTTCTAACCTACACGTTAGCGAACTAGTTTTACCAGAAGGAGTCAAAGTTTTAAACGATTCCGAAAGTATTGTCTTTTCAATCGTTGCTTCTAGTCAAGAAGCTCCAACCGAAGAAGCAGTAACAGAAGCTTAACTCGATTGGTAGCAGAAGATTTTGTAAAAGTCAACACTCAAAAGTCAAAAGTTTTTCTGATTCTTTTGAGTGTTGGCTTTTTTTTGTTTTTTGAAACCCAACTAGATTGCGATTGCGCGAAGCGCAGGCTACGCCGATCGCAACATAAAATCGTGTCTGCCTATTTACTCACAACCAAGAATTTAGCGGTGAGTAGGTTAAAGTTCTAGTTCGCCAAATTTAGCAACGGTTTGCACGTCTTTGTCGCCTCGTCCCGAACAGTTAACAACAATTTTTGGGTTACCTGTCAATTGCGGACAAAGAATATCTAAATAGGCGATCGCGTGCGATGTTTCCAGAGCGGGAATAATTCCTTCTAATTTAGACAGCAAGTGAAAGGCATTTAAAGCTTGCTTGTCAGTGATGCTATAGTATTCAGCGCGTCCAAGATCTTTTAAATAACTGTGTTCGGGGCCAACACCAGGATAATCTAAACCAGCACTAACAGAATGTGGTTCGATAATTTGACCGTCCTCATCTTGCAGCACGTAACTCATCGCACCGTGTAAAACGCCAATTCGTCCGCGTGTCAGGGTGGCTGCGTGCTTGTCGGTATCGACTCCTTCACCCGCCGCTTCAATCCCAATTAAACGTATAGACGGTTCGTTAACAAAATCATGGAACAGTCCGATCGCATTTGAACCTCCGCCTACACAAGCGAGTAAAATATCTGGCAATCCGCCCCATTGTTCTTGACACTGAAGGCGAGTTTCTTTGCCAATTATCGCTTGAAATTCCCGCACGATCGCGGGATAGGGATGGGGGCCAGCAACCGAACCTAAGATATAATGAGTTGTCTCTACATTAGTCACCCAGTCTCGAATTGCCTCTGAAGTGGCATCTTTGAGCGTTCCCGTTCCAGCTTCTACAGGACGAACTTCTGCCCCCATTAACTTCATGCGAAAGACATTAAGTGCCTGTCTTTCCATATCGTGAATGCCCATATAAATGATACATTCCAAACCAAAACGAGCGCAGACAGTAGCAGTAGCAACCCCGTGTTGACCAGCCCCTGTTTCAGCAATAATGCGTTTTTTGCCCATTCTTTTAGCTAACAACACTTGCCCTAGAGCATTATTAATCTTGTGTGCGCCAGTGTGATTCAAATCTTCTCTTTTTAAATAAATTTGCGCCCCCGTTCCATCGGGTTTAGCATAACGAGCAGTTAATCTTTCGGCAAAATAGAGAGGGGTAGAACGTCCCACATAATTACGCAATAGCCCTTGCAGTTCGTTTTGAAAATCTGGCTCTTTTCGATACTTCTCAGAAGCTCGTTCTAATTCACTCAGCGCCGACATCAAAGTTTCGGGAACATATTTACCGCCAAAGCGCCCAAATCGACCTCGTGCATCGGGTTGTTGACTCAAAGACAGAGTTTGTTTAATATCTTTTGTATCTGCTAACATAGCAATCTCCTTAAATTTTTTTGATTTATTTGGTTATTAGGTGGGCAAAGCCCACCCTACAGGAAAATTATCTGTGTTCTTATCTGTGTTCATCTGTGTTCATCTGCGGACTCATTTATCATTCATCGCTGATTTAAGTTCGCCACAAAAACCTTTAATCGCCCTCAATCCTCGATAGGGCGTACCATCTGCCAAACGCTGTACGAAAGCACTACCAACGATGACAGCATCAGCACCCCAATCAATCAACTGACGAGCTTGTTCCGTTCCAGAAATACCAAAACCAACACCGATCGGTTTATCTGTAACAGTTCTAATTTCCTCAATTACAGTCTTAACGCGATCTTGAATTTGCGATCGCATCCCTGTAACACCAGTAACGCTGACGAGATAAATAAAGCCGCGAGATTGACGGGCGATCGCGCTTATTCTCTCTTTCGGACTCGTAAGAGTAACCAACAAAGTTACGTCGATACCGACATCGTCGGCAAGTTTCAGCACTTCGTCAGCTTCTTCTAAAGGCAAATCTGGAATGACTAAACCCTTAATGCCAGCAGCAGCAACTCGATCGAGAAAAGTTTGAATACCGACATTTAGAATCGGATTGTAGTAAGTAAAAAGAATGAGCGGCGATCGCAAATTACCAGCAACCGATCGCGCCATATTTAAAACATCGGTCAAACGAATTCCCCTTTGAAGGGCGCGAGTTGCCGCTGCTTGAATTATAGGGCCATCTGCGAGAGGATCTGAATAGGGAACGCCCAGTTCGATCGCATCTGCACCATTGGCATCTAATATTCTTAAAGCTTCTGCGGTAGTATCTAAATCTGGATCGCCTGCCGTTACAAAAGGGATTAAAGCGCGTTGGTTGTTGGTACGTATGGTTTGGAAATGTTTGGAAATGTAGTTCATAGGGAATAGGGAATAGGGAATAGGGAATATGGAATAGGGAATAGGGAATATGGAATAGGGGTTAGGGAACAGCCAATGAACAATGAACAATGAACAATCAGCAAACCTAACCATTTACATTAATTCGAAGAGATTTAACCGCATTTTGAATATCAGTCTGTTTGACTAAAGATTCTCCAATCAAGACGGCATTTGCGCCTGCTTGGGCGACGGTAGCTATATCTGCGGCGGTGTATAAACCAGATTCGCTGACGATGGTTAAACCCATGCTTGCGATCGCTTCTCGATATTCAGCTAACAAGTTTGTGGTTGTTGCTAAGTCAACGCTAAAGTCTTTGAGGTTGCGGTTGTTAATTCCGACTAATTGCACGTTAGGTAATACTAAGACGCGAGCGAGTTCGTCTTGAGTATGTACTTCAATAAGTGCATTCATGCCTAAATGCTTAGCAATGTCTATATATTCAACGAGGGTGCGATCGCTCAAAAGGGCAGCAATTAGTAACACTGCATCCGCGCCATTAAATCTTGCTAGATAAATTTGGTAGGGGTCGATGATAAATTCTTTGCAAAGTAAAGGTAAACTAACGCTTTTTCTTACTTTCCAGAGATTTTCAAAACTACCTTGAAAAAATTTTTCGTCAGTTAGTACGGACAGACAACTAGCGCCCGATCGCTCGTATGCCGTTGCAATTTTAACTGGATCGAAATCAGCACGAATTATTCCTTTACTGGGTGAAGCTTTTTTTACTTCTGCAATCAAAGCAGGTTTATTCGGATTTTGTCTGAGTGCTGCTAGGAAATCTTTGGTAGCAGGGGCGGCACTGACTCGCGTTTTTAAATCGCTTAAAGATAGGCGATCGTTTAAAAATTTTACTTCTTCAAGTTTGTGCCAGAAAATCTCTTCGAGAATATGGCGTTTTCTTGGTTTTTTAGTAATTAATTGGTTGTTCATTGTTAATAAAAGGGAATAGGGAATAGGGAACAGGGCTACAGCTAAATTGATACAATCTGACGCAACCCTAGACGGACTACATTGTTGATAATTGCCTGTCCGACTCCTTCGGCTAATGTCATGATTGATTCTGGATGGAATTGAACGCCAGCGATCGCAAGGGTTTTGTGTTCGATCGCCATGATTACGCCGTCATCTGAGATAGCTGTAACTTTGAGTTCGTCGGGTAATTTTTTGGGCAAGGCATATAAGGAGTGATAGCGCCCTACTTCAAAAGATTTAGGTAAATTTTTAAAGGCGATCGAATCGTTAGCAACTACAGAAACGCGAGATGTTTTACCATGTTGGGGATAGTCTAAAACTCCTAATTCCCCTCCGAAGGCTTCTACGATCGATTGCAAGCCAAGACATACTCCAAAGATAGGTATTTGTCGTTTGGTGCAGGCTGCAATTGTTGCTGTAACTCCAAAATCGCTCGGTCTGCCAGGGCCAGGAGATAAGACGACAAGATCGGGACTTTCTTCATCTAAGATGGATTCGGCAAAGCCATGACGCAAGGTTTTGACTATCGCCCCAGTTTGACGGATATAGTTAGCTAGGGTGTGTACGAAAGAGTCTTCATGGTCGATTAGCAAAACGCGAGGATTAGCTTCTGTGTTAATCGAACAAAACTCAAAATTAAAATTATCTGAAAGATCGCTTTCTTGATTTTTAGCGCGATTGCGCTGGGCGCAGGCTGCGCGATCGAGTGTTTGAAATAACGCAGCAGCTTTGGTTAGGGTTTCTTGTGCTTCCGCTTCTGGAATTGAATCGTAAAGTACTGTCGCACCGACTCTTACTTCTGCGATCGTGTCTTGAAGTTGAATCGTTCGCAAAATCAAACCTGTATTTAAGTCACCTTTAAAGGTAAAATAGCCAACTGCCCCACCATACCAACGTCGGGGACTACATTCGTGCTGTTCGAGAAATTGCATCGCCCAACGTTTGGGCGCACCAGTTACCGTTACCGCCCAGAGATGGGTGAGAAAAGCATCAATGCTGTCGAATTCTGGGCGCATGATGCCTTCAACGTGATCTACAGTATGAATGAGATGACTGTACATTTCAATTTGACGACGACCGATTACTTTTACCGAACCAGGTTCGCAAATTCTTGATTTGTCATTGCGATCGACATCGGTACACATAGTCAGTTCGGATTCTTCTTTATTCGAACTGAGAAGTTTTAAAATTTGCGCTGCATCTTCGATCGCATTTTCTCCTCGGCGAATCGTTCCACTAATCGGACAGGTTTCTACTCGTTTGCCATCGACGCGAACGAACATTTCTGGCGATGCACCAATTAAATATTCTCCGCCCAAGTTAAAAATGAAACCGTAAGGACTGGGATTGATTTTTTGTAGTGTTCTAAATAAATCGCTTGGCTTATTTTCGCAATGTTTGAAAAAGCTTTGAGAAGGAACGACTTCAAATAAATCGCCGCGTCGGAAATACTCTAGCGCTATATTTACTTGTTCCTCATATTCACCTGGTAAATGGTCGGAATCGCTTTGGGGAGTTGAATTTTTACCTTTGTAATCGATCGCCTCTCCAGTTCGAGGTAAACCGTTAGTGCTACCGTATTTAGTCTCGAATTCATATTGCAAGCGAAATGCTTTTTGCAAATAGTAGTCGATGATGACTAATTCGTCGGGTAAATAAAGAACTAAATCTCTTTGGTTGTCTGCACGTTTCAGGCGTTTTGACATTTGTTCGAATTGGAAAACCAAGTCATAACCAAACGCACCATATAATCCTAATTGTTCGTCTTCGTCACTTTCAAAAACAGAGATTATTTCGCGCACGACACTAAAAACAGATGGCTGTCTGCTTCTTTCTTCTTCAGAAAAAAGACGATCGCTCTTACGAATAAAACCAGTCAAACTATTGCGATCGCGCAAAACATCCATTAGTTGCGGATGTCGATAAAAGCGATCGGCTAAAAAGATTAGTAAAATTAAGCCGCGATCGTTAAGTGCTTTGAAGGTAAAAGAATTTTCGCGTGTGACTAATTCTAGAGGTGGATTGAAGAAACCAATCCCCCATCTTTTATATCGACCTGGATATTCGTAACTACTCGTCAGTAAACCTCCACGTTGAGAATCCAAACGAAATAAAACTTCTTCAACAGCAGTTTCTATAGCAATATCGGTAACAAAGCGAGATATATTTACTCCGCCTTTGGTTGTATAGGAATGGTTGTCTAGATACATAGGGAATAGGGAATAGGGAACAGGGAATAGGGAATAAGGACTCTGCCTCGTGACTTCTACGCTATGAACAAATTGCACTAATATTGCAAGATGCAATAGCATTTGAAGCTGGGAATGGATAGTAACTATTCCATCGACCGAAGAATCGGGCGAGGGGAACTATATCTTGCATTAATTCCTGAAATCCTTCTAAAGTTAATGATTGAGGGCCATCAGAAAACGCTTTAGCAGGATTGGGGTGAGTTTCAATCATCAAAGAATCTGCACCAGAGGCGATCGCTGCCATGGTCATTGTTGGTACATATTGAGAGTAACCTGTAGCATGACTGGGATCGACGACGATCGGTAAATGAGTTAGCGATCGCAAAACTGGAATTGCTGATAGGTCGAGGGTATTTCTGGTATATTGTTTGTCAAAGGTGCGAATACCGCGTTCGCATAGAATTACATTAGGATTGCCTTCAGCCATAATATATTCAGCCGCCATCAACCAATCTTCGATCGTTGCTGCCAATCCTCGTTTGAGTAATACTGGTTTACCCGTCGTGCCTACTTTTCGTAATAAAGAGAAATTCTGCATATTACGTGCGCCGATTTGAATGATATCTGCGACTTCTGCAACCTTCTCTAAGTCGGCTGTATCCATAACTTCTGTGACAATTCCCAAACCTGTAGCTTCTCTTGCCTTAGCTAATAAACCTAAAGCGCTTTCGCCATGTCCTTGAAAAGCATAGGGAGAAGTACGGGGTTTGTATGCCCCTCCTCTAAGAAATTGCCCTCCAGCAGCTTTAACTACTTGCGCCGTCTCGACGATCATTTCTTCATTTTCAACCGAACAAGGGCCAGCAATGACCACTAGAGGACTATTTTTACCGAAGGAGATATTGCGATTGGGAGTTGGTACGACTACTTCGCTATACTCACCGTGACGAAATTCTAGGGAAGCTCTTTTGAAGGGTTTATTAACGCGTAAAACTTGTTCGATAAAAGGACTAATTTGTTGGATGCGTTCGATATTGAGAGTTTCTATATGTCCTAAAAGAGCGATCGTAACTTTATGGTTTCCAATATGTTTTTCTGGTTCGATCTTCAAGTTGCGTAATTCTTCGATGACGCGATCGATTTCTGTGGCTGGTGTGCCTGTTTTCATTATGACTATCATTTAAACCTCCTAAAAAGTGAATAAGAACTATTTTTTGTTCGTTTTCTGTCTTAATTAACCTTGTTGACTTAAATTTATGGCGCGATCGGGAAGAAGTAGAGAGATGGAAATAAGTTGGAAAATTTATGGGCGATCGCACGGTGATATTGATTTGTCGTCAATGAGTTAATTGGAGAAAATTTCGCGCAGAGGAGGCACGGAAGGCGAATTTACTTCGCCTTATTGAGTGCCGTAGCGCAGAGGCGCAGAGGAGGGACAAGAGAAGTTTGTCCTCTGCTGTGAAAATTAAATGTATTATGCTGCGCTGTGAATGGTATAGAGATTGTAAAGTCTACAATTTTACTTATGGTTGCACTTTGGGGAGCGATCGCCCGAACAAATCAAAGCTTTACGCCCAAGTGGTGCTTTATTGTTTTTAGTTCAAAATTTTTGCTGTGTATAACAAGCTCGATCGCTTGTTACCATTTAAGCGCAACTAAAATTTAGCTACGCCACCATCGAGAGCAACCAACAAATGTTGATGCTTTATGTTGTTGTTCTCGATTCGAATGGGTATACACTTTATTTACCTATGTTTGGTAGTTAATTGCTTATTACCCGAATGGTAATTTATCTAAATCTGGTTTGTCAACTATATTTTTGGTTGCCGACGCGATCGCTTTTGGTCTACATTACATTTTATCGATCTGGTTTCCACCTTAACTATGCAACAATAAAATCATTTTTAAAGAAGGATGTTAATTTGCTAACAAACCCACAGGCTCGAAAAGCTGTAGAGCTATGTAATTTTTTGTCTAATGCAGAATATAATATAGAAGTCTTCCGTTACGACAAATCTTTCAAAACAATTTTTATTTTAGCCACACGTTCACAACAAGAATTACAACTAATTATTTTTGAAACGGGAGAGTGGGAATATGCAGAATAATTACCTGAATTGGACAGATAAAGAATTACTCGATTATTTAAGAAAAAATCGCCAAGATGAAGAAGGTTGGCATGAGTATATGTCTCGTTTATCCCAGCAAAAAAGACAAACTTTTCCTGCCGATTTACCTATAGAACCTATCTTGCAACAAAAAATTCAAGAATTAGAAAATAGAAACTAATTTTTTAAAAATAACTTTTTAAAATAATTTAAAATAAAAATTTAACCACCTGCTTCTTGTGGTGCGATCGCTCTTACGAATATCAAATTTTTGTACTAACTATGTTAGCATAATTAGATGATTGTCATAGAATATAAAATCAAAGCAAAACAATATCAACTGACGGCAATTGACGAGGCAATTAGAACTGGTCAATTTGTCAGAAATAAAGCTTTGAGGTTTTGGATAGACAACAAAGGTGTTGATAAATACGACCTTAATAAGTATTGTCGAGTCTTAGCCAAAGAGTATGTTTTTGCTGATAAATTAAATTCTACGGCTCGTCAATCATCTGCCGAACGAGCTTGGTCAGGAATAGCTAGATTTTTTGATAACTGTAAAAAGCAAGTTAAGAAAAAAGGCTATCCAAAGTTCAAGAAATACTCTCGTTCGGTTGAATATAAACAGTCTGGTTGGAAATTAGATGAAACGACCAAAAAGCACATTACTTTTACTGATAAAAATAACATTGGTAGAGTAAAGTTATTAGGTTCTAGAAACATCTATTTTTATCAACCAGAACAAATTAAGCGAGTAAGATTAGTTCGTCGCGCTGATGGCTACTATTGTCAGTTTGGCATATCTATTGAAATCAAAGAAGATATGCAACCTACAGGCAAAGCTATTGGTTTAGACATGGGATTAAAGGAATTCTATGCTGACAGCAATGGGCATCTAGAACCAAATCCCAGATTTTACAGCATATGCGAAAATCGTCTTAGTCGCTTAAATAGAAGGAAGTCAGTTAAGTATAAAAAAGGCTTGCCACAATCTAAAAACTACCATAAGGCTAGAGTGCGCTATGGCAAACTGCATTTAAAAGTAAGTAGACAACGTGAAGAACACGCTAAGAGAATAGCGCGTTGCGTATGTGCATCTAACGATTGCATTGTCTACGAAGATTTAAATGTCAGAAATCTAGTCAAAAATCGAAGATTGTCTAAGTCTATATCTGATGCTGGCTGGACCGGGTTTCGTAAATGGATTGAGTATTTTGGGTGGAAGTTTGGCAAGATAACTATTGCTGTTCCACCTCACTACACCTCACAAGATTGTCCGAATTGTGGCGTAAGAATCAAGAAATCTCTTTCTACTCGTACCCACGTTTGTGAGTGTGGATATGTCGAAGATAGAGACATTGCAGCCAGTATTAACATACTTAAAAAAGGACTAAGTACCGAAGGGCATTCGGGAACTTACGCTACAGGAGATTTGCCCTCTTGGGCAGTTGGTGCAAACCTGCTGTCTAACGGCGAGTCGTTGAATGTAGAATCCCCCAGTACCATTAAAAATCGTCGTTCAGGCGATTGATTAATTTACTGGCGGGAGTGTCAATAAGTCCTTTTCTAATTTCTAGCACTGCATCGGCGGCTAGATCTCTAGTTTCGTTTGCCCAATGACTAACCGTCGATCTGCCAATTCCCATTGCTATAGCCAGTTTATTTTGACTTATTTTATAAGTTTCCAGAACTGTTCTAAGTGCTTTTCCTGCCTTTTTCATGGATTCGATCTTGGCAAAAACTCATTTTCCTGTAAATAGTTGCAATTGTAGACGATCTAGAAAGTTCAAGTAATTAATTTTGAGACAGACAAATCTCGAAGCATTTGTCAAACCATAAGTTGAGAAAATATCTTTTTCTCAGGCGGATTTAATATCGTTTATCAATTCGTCAATTCTTGATTTGGTAGTGTTCCAAGAACACATAAAACGCGCACCACCTACACCAATAAAATTATAAAATTGCCAGTTTTTAGCTTGAAGATGTTGAAGGGCGCGATCGGGCATTCTCACAAAAACAGCATTAGCTTCTCTTGGAAACATAATTTCGATGCCATCTATATTTAATAATTCATTTTCTAGATAGGCGGCGCATTGATTGGCGTGTCGGGCGTTATTCAACCAAGCACCAGTTTCTAACAAACCCAACCAGGGGGCAGAAATAAAACGCATTTTCGAAGCTAATTGCCCTGCTTGTTTGCAACGATAAGCGAAGTCTTCGGCTAGAGCGCGATCGAAAAACACGATCGCTTCTCCCATTGCCATCCCATTTTTCGTTCCACAAAAACATAAGACATCTACCCCACTTTTCCAAGTTAATTGGGCGGGAGTTTGATTTGTTGCGGCGATCGCATTGGCAAAACGCGCCCCATCCATATGAATTTTGAGGTTGTGTTTTTGGGCTACTTCTTTGATGCCAGCTAATTCTTCTAAAGTGTAGAGAGTGCCTAATTCGGTTGCTTGAGTGATGCTGACAACTTTGGGTTTGGGGTAATGAATATCGTTGCGCTTGGTGACGATAGCCTCGATCGCATCTGAGTTTAATTTGCCATAATTACCTTTGGCAATTAATAATTTAGAACCGTTAGAGGCAAATTCTGGCGCGCCACATTCATCGGTTTCGATATGTGCAACTTCATGACAAATGACGCTGTGATAAGACTGACAGAGTGCTGCTAAAGATAGAGAATTGGCAGCAGTACCGTTAAAAACAAAAAATACTTCGCAATCAATTTCAAATAATTCTCGAAAGCGATCGCTTGCTTTTTGTGTCCATTCGTCGTTACCGTAGGCTGGATAACTGCCCTGATTGGCTTTGAGAGTATATTCCAATGCTTCGGGACAAATACCAGAATAATTGTCGCTAGCAAATTGTTCTAAGTTTCGATCGCTTGTCATGAAAAGATTTCAATTCTTTTTTTACAGACCATTTTTAATTTAACTACATTTTTTTGTAATTGCATTTGCATAAAAATTTTAGGGACTACGTATCTGAGAAATGTGAGAGACACAAACACAAACACAACTACAAACAAAGGAAATCACAACATCATGTCTGAAGTTACTAGAAACAATCTCGTTGAATTATCTGAAGAGCAATTAGACGAAGTAGCTGGTGGTACATATCATTACAAACCCAGTTACGACCACAAAAAAACCGAATACAAAAAAGATTACTACCAACCTAAAAAAGAATATAACTACGATAAAAAATACGGTTGTTAATTAATTCAATCTCGTTCATCAATTAATTCTTTATCGCACAAACACAAACACAAACACAACTACAAACAAAGGAAAATACAAGTCATGTCTGAAGTTACTAGAAACAATCTCGTTGAATTATCTGAAGAGCAATTAGACGAAGTAGCTGGTGGTACATATCATTACAAACCCAGTTACGACCACAAAAAAACCGAATACAAAAAAGATTAC
>JBOFLQ010000171.1:0-6634 GCA_051657945.1 Xenococcaceae cyanobacterium
TTTAGATGACTTGCACTATTAGACAGGGATTTTAATCCTTGGCGGTTGTTGAGAGAAGTGCAAGATCTTATTTCAAAAGAACTTTCGCGATCGATTGGAGAATTTATTCTCTGGCTACCCAAATTAAACAACTCTTTACAAGAAAAATTTATGCCTAATTTAGTTTTACCCAAACTTAAAATTGATAGTGATGTTCGATCGAGCGATCGTGAAGGACAATGGACAACATTAGAATTTGGTACTACTTTCCAAAATGTAGCTTCTAGCTTAGATTATAAAGCTCCAGGAGATGCCAAAAGTGTTAGTTCTGTTCCGACAATGTGGGCGCGTCCTTTGTCGATAGAGATGGCTTTACACCACAAATCCTATCCCATTCGTGCAGACATAATTAGTCAGTGGCAGGGAATGTTAGCCGCGATCGCGCTAGCAGAATTAAGACGCTTTCCTTTAAAAGCTAAATTGGTAGACTTGACTAAACTAAGCCAACAACATCCCTTCAGTAAGGCTTTATACGACCTTTTACCAACTCCTATTAATGCCCTCTATACCCTTAATGGTAATAATCCTTGGCAGGAAATTTATGTTTTCCTATGGAACGATAAACCAGTGGGAATGACTAGCCCTAGTACTATAGTTGTTCCCTCGGAAGAAGGAGACTGGGGAAATTTACCTTGGTGGAATAAAACCACTCATCGTTTGGAATCGCCTTTAGTGGGTAATTATCTCAACGCTAACGAAAAAGCTTTATTGTGGCGTTGGCTAGAGAATTTAAATTACGAGTTGCATCAATGTGACGGTAAAGCCAATGCGATCGATGCGATCGGTGGATTAATAAATGAGTTTCGCAACAGTTTGGGTTCTCATCCAGAACAAACTCTAAGTTTAAGTAGCGATCCGCAGTTTTTTGGCGTTTCTCTCAACCGAGGCGTATTAAATGGCATTAATTTCCCTGTTAAAGCTGAGGCGCAACCTTCTAACGTTCGTTTGATTAGCAGTATTGGCGATCGTAAACAATTTTCCGATTTACTGATTATCGATCCTAAAATTGCAGAAGCTTGGGGACAATCGCCGCAGAATATTTGGGTATATGAAGACCAAACTTTAGCATCTTTGCAAATTGAAGATTTAAAAACAGGCAAAATTATTTGGAAAAATGTTCGTGCGATCGAATCGAAGGATTTATTTTTACCAGAATTAACTTTCATCGATATTGAAGATGCTTTACCAGGGGCTTTTCTTCCTAATGAAACTCAACCTCTAATTTTCAACAAGAAGAAAATCACACCGATACTTCCTATCGATGGAATCCTATTAGAATATTTCACGCCAGAAGATTTAATCCGCAATCTACAACTGACTCCGATTAATAGCAGCGAAGGTTCTTTTGTCAGAGTGCAAATAGATTTACCTCTCTCTGGAGTAAATAATAAACCGCAAAACTATCGCATCTATAAAGATTATCTCCTTAAAGAAGAAAATGCCTTAGTCGATGGTGTTCCTATTTTAGAAATATGGCCACATTTTCGGGCAGAAGGTTGGCAAGAATATTATGGTTTCTATTACGATGCTGCTTTAGGAGACGATACCTTTCAAGTTAGTTTTCCTGAAGCCAAAGATCCTCATGTCTTCAAGGAAGGACAAGGCAGTTATCAACTAACGCGACTAGATAAGTTTCCTTCTCATATTCAATGTCAAAATCGCAACAGACAACCACTAGGTTTAATTCCTTTAAAAACACCCCAAGAGATTTCCTTAACTGGTACTTGGCGAGTTGGGGTAGACTTCGGTACTTCTTTTACCAATATCTATGTCAACAGAAAAGGTAATGTCGAACCCTTGTCTCTCAAAAGTTTACATTTAAAGGTAACGGAAGGCGACCAAGAAACACGCATTCCCGTACTGTTTGAATACTTTATCCCAGAAAAATTTCTTCCTCTTGATAAACCTTTACCTCTTTCAAGTATCTTAACTACCAGAGGCAAAAACAAGATTACCGAAGGAAGAAAAGAAAGTGCTATTTATGATGGTCGTATATACATTCCAGATCTTCGCTTTCAACCAGATAAAGACTGGATAGAAACCGATCTCAAATGGGATAACTTCGTTCCCAATCGACTTTTTCTAGAACATCTAGCCTTACATGTTTCCGCCCTTGCTGCTAATGAGGGAATCAAAGAGATTCAATGGGCTTTATCTCATCCTTCTGCTTTTTCTCGTGGCGATCGCACCAGATATATTAGAACTTGGCGGGAATTAACTGAAAAACTACAAGAAAAAACTGGCATTACTCAAATTTGCCCAGAACAAGATGATTTAGAATGTTTTCGTACAGAAAGTTTAGCAGTTGCTCAATATTTTTCTGACCAGGAAGGATACGATTTAGTTAATAGTGTTTGCATCGATATCGGTGGCGGTACGTCAGATATTTCCATCTGGGAAAATAATCAACTAGTTCATCAATGTTCGGTTCGACTGGCTGGTCGTCAGTTATTTTCGCAATTTATGGAGTTAAATCCTGAATTTTTACGTAAGCATCAACTAACTAGTTGTAAAGGTTTAAAAAAAGACAAACTCTATGCAAAGTTGGATGTTTTACTCCGTAACAATGGAGAAACATGGTTGAAAGAAATAGTAAAAACTATAGATAAAGATGAAGAATCTCAAGAATTGATTCGATTAATAGCCTTGGGTACGGCTGGTCTTTACTACTACATTGGTATTTTGTTGGGCGCATTGTACTCAGAAGAAAAATACACCACAGATGAAATTACCCCTGTTTATGTTGGTGGTAATGCTTCTCGATTCTTAAATTGGCTAGATATTGGAGGAAAATTCGATAAGCATTCTCAAATTAATGAATTGTTTAGTCGAATGCTGAGTAAAGGTTCTGGTTTTGAAGATACCGAAGAACTTACTCGATTGAGTCAAAAACCAAAAGATGAAGTAGCCTGTGGTTTGGTTCTCAGCGATACCAGATTAAAAGGCTTAACTAAGAAACAAAAAGATCCTTTAATTGCAGGAGAAAATTGTGTAATTAACGGAAAAGAAATTTCTTACGAAGAACGCCTCGAATTTGAGGATAAAATTGAAAGTTTTGATATTCCTGAACTGAATCAATTATTTGCTTTTGTTGATGAGTTTAATTCAGCTATTAAGGAATTAGAACTAGAAGGAATAAAACCAATGCCTCAATTTCAAAAAGGTAAGGGTTTAGAACCTAAATATAAAGAGAAACTGTACAGCAATACTAGAAGAGAATTAAAGAATATCTTGTTAAAAGAATTTGGTCAAGGTGATTCTGAAAATATCCGTCCCGATTCTCCTTTTATTTTAGGATTGAAAGCTTTGTTACTTGCCCTGGGTAAAGAATGGGCAGAGCGTTAATAGCGATCGCATTTGGCTTAAAGAGTTATGTAAGTATATCGATTATATTTTCATGACTCTTACAAAATTATTTTACTTCAATAACAATCAATAAAAATATGAGTTTTTTTAGTAACCTAAACATCCAAAAATGTCCTATTTGTGGAACTGAATATCAAAATGAACGTAAGACTAATATTTGTTCGACATGCAAATATCCGATCGAGTCACAATCAATTGTAGAACCTATCAACTGGGGAAAAGACATTTGGCGAACTCTAGAACAAGAAAAGTTGAAGCTAAAAGAGAAACAAAGCGATCGAGAAAGTAGTCTATCCTTGGAAATTTTTCAAAAAACTATAGAACAACTATTTGAACCTATCAATAATTTAAGTCACGAAATTCAAAATTTAACTCAAGAAATTAGAAATTCAAATCAACAAAAACAAGATCGCTCAAGTTTAACTCTAAATAATAATTACCAAACTGAAGCTAACTTAGAATTATCACGACAAAATAATAACTTAGTTCTCGATGACGAGCGTGAATATGTAGAGCCTAATCAAAACAAAAATAATAATTTATATTCACAAAATAATCTATCGAACGATAATTCATCAATAGAAATAACTAATAATAATTTAAATAATACTCTTCGATTTGTAGAAGAATATAATCGTGATAAGCATTCGCTATTTAACAAAGCGATCGCGACAGTTTCAGAAACAGATGAAAGTATGAATAATCGTCGCGATGCTAGATATACGCCAGTTCAGTTGGAAGTAAAAGGATCGAGAGGAAGTTATTGGATTATTGATGAAGACAAAAATAATTATCTAGTTCCTACAAGTGATATCAAAATTAATTTAAATAAATTGGATACAGTTCAAGCTCTATTTGACTGCTTTAAATATTACGAAGGATATTCTAATTTTCAATTGACTAAACCAGCTAAAGTCTTAAAATTATCAGACTATCTATGGCAATTAGAAGAAAGAGGCGAGCTATTTTTTTATTGATTAACTTAATGTTAATGAAAACAAAATATTAGCAAATAGTCTTAATCATTTATTCGATCGCATAATTTATGAGCGAAGATATTCAAGCTATTAAACAAATCTCAAATCAAATCATTAATAAAATTAGCGGCATCTTAGAAAGAGAAAAAATTCTTTTCGATCGCAATGAAGCCCAAGAAGAGTTACTAGAATTAGTCTTACAAAAACTTGCCAGTATTGAAAACAATTTTGAAGAACTAACTAAATCCTTGGCACAAGGTACTTATCCAATTAAGCTAGCTAAGGCGATCGCAATAACTGAGTCTTTAGTAATTCCCAAAATTAATCCTATTGAAATTTCCACATCTCAGTTAGTTGAAACATATAACGAAGCGGTAAACCTTCTATCTGGCTATGCTATCAAAGTCTCTGTTACCGCAGAAAGTTATCGAGAACCAAACTCTAGTGAAATTATTTTAGAGACAGGCGATCGAGGGAATTATTGGGTAATTGCTACGATCGAACAAAAAGAACAAAAATATTTGCTCGTACCCAACGGAAAAATCACCCTAAATATTCATAAATTAAAAACTATTCAAACTTTATTTCAATTGGAAGGAGAATCTAGTTCATCAGAAGCTGAATTTTACTTACAAAAACCAGCGATATTATCTTTATTGCCTAATGGAAAGCAATGGCGCTTGGAAGAACAAGGTATTTTAGTTTTTGGTAAATATTCAAAACCATCAGAAACTATTAGCGATCGCTCTTTTGTAGAAAATAATAGCCACATCTCATCTACTGTAGAAAAATTACTATCTAACCAACAAAGTTTGATAACTACAGTAGAGCGATCGAATACTAAAGTTTCACAACTTGAATCTCAACTAAATAAAGTTCAACAAGATCGCCAACAAGAAAAACAAGACTGGTTGAGTGAAAAACAGGCATGGCAGCAACAACTTCAACAATCTAAATCGCACAATCTAAATATTTTTAATCCTCAAATAGAAAAATTAACTACTAAAGTTTCCCAACTTGATTCCGAACTAGATCGAATACAACAAGATCGTCACCAAGAAAAACAAGACTGGTTGAGTGAGAAACAGGCATGGCAGCAACAACTTCAACAATCTAAATCGCACAATCTAAATATTTTTGATTCTCAATTTGGAATAATTTACGATTACAATAAAACTTCAATATTAGAGAAAGCGATTGCAACAGTTTCGGTCACAAAAACAAGCTGGGATAACTTTAAGAATGGAGTTAACGATCGAGTTTACTTCAGAGAAATAGAACAAGGAAATTATCTGATTATTGAAGAAGAGAATATAAATTATTTAATTCCCAAAGAAAATTTTAAAATTGCCGAAAATAAACTTGAAATAGTACAAACTTTATTTACTTGTATTGGATATCAAATTGACTACTCCGATCTTCAAATAATCAAACCAGCTAAAGTCTCTAAACTATTATCTGATTGGTGGCAATTAGAAGAACAAGGGATTTTAGTGTTTTGTAGCGATTCAAAATCACTAGAAAGTAGTAGCGATCGCTCTTTTATAGAAAATAATAATCAAATTTCATCTACTTTAGAAAAATTACTATCGAACCAAAAGACATTAACATCTACTGTAGAACAATTAATTAATAAAGTTTCACAACTTCAGATAGAACTAGATAAAGTACAACAAGACCACGATCGAGAGAAAAAAGATTGGGTTGCTCAAACAGAGGAATTGCAACACAAAATTCAAGAAGTCGTTCGACCGCCCAAACAACAAGCCAATTCTTTTGTAGAACAAACACTACAAGAAGGCAAGCAAAAAATTAATTCATTTTTTCAAACAACAGGACAAGAAGTAAAACAAAAAACACAATCTTCTGTCGATCGCAATATTAAAAACATAACTAATTTATCTCAATTTCTGTCGGATTACGATCGAGATAAAAAAAATATCTTAGAACAAATAGTTTCTAAAGTTACTATCTCTCTCGAAAGTTTTGAAAATATTATTTTTGGCGATCGCTCGATGGTTACTTTACATTCGTCTTTTGATGGCAGTTATTGGATTATTGATTATTCAGGCGTATACTATTTAGTTCCTAAAGATGATATTAAAATCGAGCGATCTCGCTTAGATGTTCTTCTAGCTTTATTTGCATTCGATCCTGTTAAAGATTACAAAGACAATGCTAATTTTCAACTAATTCAACCAGCAAAGGTATCAAAAATATCATCTAAACATTGGAAATTAGAAGAAAGAGGC
>JBOFLQ010000172.1:0-7182 GCA_051657945.1 Xenococcaceae cyanobacterium
TGGGAATGTTCGTTAGTACATTTTCGATCGCCTCTCTTTTTGAGATTGAAAAGTTAACTCTCGCCAATGCAGAGTCGCCTCAAGATCGACAGACATTGCCCGAATTTCAAGGGATCGATCGATGGCTTAATTCTAGTCCTTTAGATGTTCGACAATTGCAAGGTAAAGTTGTTCTCATTCAGTTTTGGACTTTTGCTTGCATTAATTGTCAGCGTACCTTACCTTACATTACCAAATGGCACGAGCAATATGCAGAAAGAGGGCTTCAAGTGGTTGGTATCCACACGCCTGAATTTATCTTCGAACGAGATCCCAACAATGTCAAAAAAGCATTAAAAAAACATCAAATTGTCTATCCTGTCGGAATGGATAACCAATATAAAACTTGGAATGCTTACAAAAACGAATATTGGCCGCGATTGTATCTAACCGATCGCCAAGGCATCATTCAATTTAATCATATCGGTGAAGGTGCTTACCCCGAAACCGAACAAAAAATTCGTCAATTGTTGGGATGATGTCTGCAAATTATCATGCCTCGATCGGACTGGCTTTTTTGGCTGGCAATTTATCGGTATTGTCGCCTTGTATTTTGCCCATTTTACCAATTACAATCGGGAGGTCGCTGCAATCCCATCAATATGGACCGATCGCGTTGGTTACTGGTTTAGTGACTGGATTTGCTTTGGTTGGGAGTTTATTGGGTATTACCAGCAATTGGTTGACAACTATAGTTAGTTCGCTTAGGTACATCGCGATCGCTTTACTTTTTGCGATCGGATTGTCATCTATTTTTCCGAAATTAAGTAGAATTGGTTCTATATCATTTAAATAAATTTTTACCTTTTGCCCGACTTAAACAACCACAACGAGTTGGATTGGCTGGTGAATTTTGGCTGGGTACACAATTAGGATTACTGTGGACTCCTTGTGCGGGAGGAATTTTAGCGAGTATTTTGATACTTGCAGCAGTACAACATCAAGTAATTCAGTCTTTTATTTTGCTAGTAGCTTATGGAATTGGTATGGGTATTCCTTTACTTGCGATCGCTTATGCAGGTAGATATTGCACTCAATCTTTTTTACGTCTGCGATTGCACAGTCAAACTTTGCAAAGAATAGGTGGTGTTTTAGTAGCAGCAACTGCGATCGCTATTTATCTCGGTTGGGACGTAGAAATACAATTATGGCTAGCATCAAAAGGTTTAGGGTTCGATCTATGAATTATGCAAACGTTTCCCGTTCTAAAAAAAGTTCGCCAGCGCCACAACAAGCACTTCTACCAAAAGTATTTCACTCTTTAAACATTATCAGTATTTTTTTGATGATAGGCAGTGGCTTACAAATTTACAACGCCAATCCAGTATTCGGCGGACGTGAAGGATGGCATTTTCCCTCTTTTCTTCTGTTAGGTGGATGGTTAGATGGAGGTAGAGACATTCATTTTGCATCGATGTGGCTGTTTTCAATGAATTTATTAATTTATGGCATTTATATTTTTCTAACTCGTCGTTGGAAACGTCGTTTTGTTGCGTCTGGAGATGTACGAGTCTTAAAAACCGGACAAAATGCCAAGCGCAAGAATTATGCTTGGCATCGTTTGATTTACACGATAATTATCCCCATTCTCTTACTGGCGATCGCATCGGGTTTAGCAATGTACAAACCAGCACAATTACATTGGTTAGCTAGTCTATTTGGTAATTGGCAAAGTTTGCGTACCATTCATTTTGTTAGCGTACCAATTTTTATTCTGTTTACCTTCATTCACTCATTACTAGCACTTAAAGTAGGAGGAATGCGATTAATTAGGTCGATGTTTATTTAGCTTTCATCCCTAAGTCCCTATTCTTTATGAATTATTATCAAACTTCAAAGCACATTCTTACTCGTCGTCGTTTCTTGCAACTATCGGGAATATCGAGTTCGGCTTTATTTTTAGCGGGTTGTAATTCCAAACAAATAGCCTCAAAAGTTGGTAACATTTTCGATCCTCTCAATCAAAAAACGGGACAATTGTTACTTCAACCACAGAAACCCGTACCCGAATTTCCAATTAGCGCGATCGAACCTGAAGCCCTACTAATAAATTCGTTTGCTGGTACTCCACAGATAAATTTAAATACTTTTAGACTGGCGATCGATGGCGAAGTTGACAATCCCATCCAATTAAACATGAGGGAAGTTGAAAAATTACCATTTACCTCGATGGTTATCCGTCATGTTTGCGTTGAAGGTTGGGCGGCGATCGTTCAATGGGGTGGCGTACGTTTGCGAGATTTAGCAGCATTAGCTCGACCTAAATCTAATGTTCGTTACGTATTTTTTGAATCTGCTGACGGATACTACGATAGTTGGGATTTGGCTTCAGTATTGCATCCCCAAACCTTGTTAGCATATCAAAAGAACGAAAAACCTATTCCAGCAGCAAACGGCGCACCTCTTCGTTTGGCATCTCCTGTAAAACTCGGTTACAAACAATCAAAATGGATTACACGAGTTACTTTCAGGAGTCAATTATCAGCGAGAACTGGTTATTGGGAAGATAGAGGTTATGAATGGTTTGCAGGATTGTAAGCAAGTAGGGCAAAGGGCAAAGGGCAAAGGGATGATAATTTTGCCATCGATCGCGTGAAACCAAGTTAACTCGATCGAACTCCGTTCACGGCGTTGCAATCATCACGCCAGACAGGGTTAGGGCTATGGAAGTCAAGCATTGAAAAGTTTTTTTTCAGACTTCAGACTTTCCTATCCCTGATTCTGACGTGGAATTCTCGGCGCGCCTCCTTTAGTGGGTGCGAGGATGCGGTTGAGTTCGAGTAACTGTTCGGCTGTACCCATGCAAATTAATAAATCTCCAGCCATGAGGCGAGTATCTCCAGTCGGACCGGCAATAAATGTACCATTAATACGGCGCATCCCTAAAACTAAAGCACCAGACTGCGATCGCAGTCTTGCTTCGCTAAGAGTTTTGTTAACGAAAGGACAAGATTTCTCATCTACCAAAAATTCTTCTAGATAGTAAGAACGTTCCGAACCAGTAAAGATACCTTCGACAAAATCCATTACCTGCGGTCTTAAAGCGGCTGCTGCCAGCCTTCTACCGCCTGTTATGTAGGGGGATACTACCGCATCCGCACCAGCCCTTTGTATCTTTTTGACAGCTTCTTCCGTACTGGCGCGGGCGATCGCGCGAATTTGTGGATTTAAACTTTTTGCTGACAATACCGTATAAAGATTTTCCGCATCGGAAGTTAATGCCGCTACCAGACAGACAGCCTTATCAATTTTTGCTTGCAACAGACAGTCATCTAAGGTGGCATCACCCTGAATTACCATATAACCAAGCTGTTTGATCGTGTCGATTTGGTCGGAGTTAGAATCAATAATGATAAAAGGAATCCCTTCTGTCGCAAACTCTTGAGCAATTTGACGACCAGTTCTACCAAATCCACAAAGTATGTAGTGTTCGTTTAAACTGTCGATCGATTTTCTCTCCTGTCTAATTCTAATTCCGTCTTGAAAGTAACCTTGAATAATCGCTTCGGTAAAACGATTGACTATATATCCAATTGTAATCAAACCCATCAAAATTAGACCGATCGTAAACAAACGACCTCGTTCGCCTAAAGGATGAGTTTCGCCATAACCAACAGTAGCTAAGGTAATAATGGTCATATATGCGGCATCAAACCAAGGCCATTGTTCGATTAACCAGTACCAAAGCGTACCGATCGCAAACACGCTAGCTAAGGTTACTCCACCACCAATTAATTCTTTTTGTAAGCGAAGATATTTCTGTTCGGGCGTGTAGTTGAACATTAGGAAATAAAAGCTAGCATAGATAAATTAATTTAATTAGGCTTAAATATTGTTTAAATAAAAGTTAGTGTTACTCAGTCCCTCTGACAATTTTTTGTTACTAGTATTTTCATAGAAACTCATCTCGATCGGGAGTAAATTGTGAGCCACAATACCCTTGTTGCCAATTCGACCTTTGAACCTGACATAAAATCTACATCTGCTGTTGCCTTCGACGAAGATAGCTTTAATGCCAACGTAATGAATACTTACGGGCGTTTTCCGATCGCGATCGCTAGGGGCGAAGGTTGCCGTCTTTGGGATACACAAGGACGCGAGTATCTCGACTTTGTCGCAGGAATTGCTACTTGTACCTTAGGTCATGCCCACCCCGCTTTGATTGAAGCAGTTACCGAACAAATTAAAAAGCTGCATCACGTTTCTAATTTCTATTACATACCCGAACAGGGACAATTAGCGCAATGGATCGTCGAACATTCTTGTGCCGATAAAGTTTTCTTCTGTAATTCTGGCGCAGAAGCGAATGAAGCTGCCATTAAATTGGTTCGTATGTATTCTCATACCGTTCTCGACTTTTTAGAACAACCAGTAATTTTAACCGCTAAAGCTAGTTTTCACGGACGTACGTTAGCAACGATTACAGCAACGGGACAACCAAAATATCAAAAAGGTTTCGAACCTTTGGTTGATGGCTTTGAATATGTACCCTACAACGATATTACAGCATTAGAAAACGCGATCGCCGATATCGACGAAGGTAATCGTCGCGTTGCTGCAATTATGCTCGAACCTTTACAGGGAGAAGGAGGCGTTCGTCCTGGCGAATTGGATTATTTCCTCAAAGTACGGAAAATTTGCGATGAAAACAACATTCTTTTAGTCTTTGATGAAGTACAAGTAGGTGTTGGGCGTACTGGTAAGTTGTGGGGTTACGAAAATCTTGGAGTCGAACCAGATATTTTTACTAGCGCTAAAGGTTTGGCTGGTGGCGTGCCGATCGGCGCGATGATGTGCAAAAAATTCTGCGATGTTTTCCAACCCGGTTCTCATGCTAGTACTTTTGGAGGCAATCCTTTAGCTTGTAGCGCTGCGCTTGCTGTCTTAAATACTTTAGAGAAGGAAAATATCCTACAAAACGTACAGGCGCGCGGAGAACAACTCAGAGTAAGATTGAGAGCGATCGCTCAAAAATATTCCCATCTGTTTGCAGAAGTACGTGGCTGGGGTTTAATTGACGGTATGATAATTCGCGAAGATGTGGAATTAACTGCGATCGACATCGTCAAAGCAGCCATGCAAAAAGGTTTGTTAATTGCTCCGGCAGGAACAAAAGTATTGCGTTTCGTTCCTCCTTTAATTGTCTCTGAAGCCGAAGTCGATCGCGCAGCAGAGATTTTAGAGAAAGTAATTGGCTCGATGTAAATATAGGATGGGCAAAGCCCATCTTTTTTCAAATTTAATTCATCGCACGACGTAGGATGGGCTTTGCCCATCTTTTTTTAAATTTCGCTAAACAAGATAATCTTGTAATTTGGCGGTGTTATTTTTAAGCCAATCTTCAAGCAACAACATTTTGCTAACTCCGTTTGCAATACTTTGATGAGTAACTTTACCTTCTCTAAACCATCCCGTCCAGTAAATAATCGAACTTGCCCACTGCAAACGCCAAACTGTAGCGATCGCTTCTACTTCTAAATTTATCAAAGAAACGTATTGTTTGTATCCTCGATGGAAAGCTTTCACTGCTTCCCAATGCGATTTATCTTGCCAGGGAAATTGAGCAAAATGTTCCAAGCCGCAAACATAGTCCATCAAACGCAAGTCTCTAGTAGCAAATTCAAAATCTAGAATGCCGACAACACGTGAGGCGGATTTATTCTCGATGGAATCATCAGCATATAAAAGATTGGGAGGAAGATAGTCAGCATGAATAGTCTGAATGGGAAGCGTTTGATATAGTTGAATGTTAGCTTCACTTACTTCTGTTAAAGTTTGCAGCAGACGGTTTTGCTGAGTATCGCTTAAGTTTAGAGATTGTGGAACTTTCAAGGGATCGGGAACTAAAGGATGAAGGCGAGATAAATCACCCCAAGCTGCTAATTTAGTCTGTTTACCTTCGCGATCGAACCCTTTAAGAGATAAATGTAATTGCCCAAGCGTTTGACCGACAGAAAAAGTAAGAGGTAAACTGTGTTGCTGGAAAGATTGACCGAAAAGTTGAGGGAACAAAACCATTTTTAAATTTTCATCGTCTCGATCGATTTCGACTAAAGTTTCACCCGAATCGGTAGGAATAGGAGCAGCAATAGCAAAAGATAGATTAGCTCGACTTAAATAAGTTAATAATGATAGCTCGTATTGAATTTGTTCGGTGTTGACAGTATCCCCATAAATTTTGAGAACAAATTTTTCCGTTTGCCCTTCTAAAAAATAAACCGAATTACTTGCGTTACTTTGATGCGACAGAATTTCGGCGCGATCGAGAAAAGACCAAAATTCAGTAGCCAAGTGTTCATAGTTCATAATCGATCGTTCTTTATCTTCAAATTAATTCATCGCTGCAAATTTAAAACCGCAGCGATCGTTTCTAATTTTTTCGATCGATGGTTGTAGTGAAGCGAGAATAAATATCATTATTGTTTAAATTCTCATAGATAACCTTCTCTTTTATTTTTTAGGATTTAGTTTTAATATTTAAATCAATTTTTTTGCTTAATATAAATTAATACGCTACAACCACCAAAAATCATGCCCATAATTTTGAGGTTCTTGACATGGTCATTAGGGTTTGAGTAACATAAAAATATGGAATTGCAGAATTCGTGTGTCTATTTTTAAAAAACGTCTCTACAAGCTTGATTTTTCGTTGTTATAGGAAAATAGACACAAATCTCAAATTGTAACTACTTGTAAAAATTGTTTGACAAAAAAACTGTAGTTGTAAATAAGCATTTTATCTGTTTCTCTTTCTTTACTGCTATCGATCTCGCAGTCCGCTTTTTGTAACAATATTAATAATTAAATAAAAATGATAACGGACGGCTTATATTCTCTCTCTGCAAATCTAAGAATGCCACGATCGCTCTTTTAACGGCACAGCAGAAACTTTAAGATAAACTAATAACTGATAATTGGTAACTAATAATTGAAATGACTACTCATTTTATTACAGCGGAAATCGACCTACAAGAAAATCCAGCTCGACTACAACAAGAAATCGAAGCAGAATTAAACAAACGCGGCGAACCGCTTCGTTGGGCAATTACCAATGTCGATGTCGAACAACAAAAAGCCCAAGTTGAAGCTATTGTAACTGTAAAATCTGAGTCATAAAATTTGGAGTAGAGACGCGACCGGTCG
>JBOFLQ010000173.1:0-11471 GCA_051657945.1 Xenococcaceae cyanobacterium
AAAGCGCAGACAGAATTACCCGATTTGGTACTGTGCGATGTAAATATGCCAGAATTAGATGGCTTTGGCGTTCTTAGCGAACTGCGTCAACATCCTACTACCGCGATCGTTCCCTTTATATTTTTAACTGGTAATGCCGTTCGTGAAGATATACGTCAAGGTATGGAATTGGGTGCAGATGATTATCTAACCAAACCTTCGACAATTGAAGAGTTATTAGCTGCGATCGAAACTCGACTGGCAAGACAAAAATCTCTAAAACAATGGTACGATACCCAATTTTTGACTTGGAAAAATATAGACGACGACCGAGAAAGACAAACTTTTCAAGAAGAAACAAAACCAACCTCAATTTTTCCTTCGAATCCCGAACTTAAAGAAATTTTTGAGTTTATCGAAACTCATTTTTGTGAATCGATTAGTTTGCGAGATGTTGCTCGTGCAGTAGGTTATTCTTCAGGTTATTTAACTCAATTAGTTAGAAGACAAACAGGAAAAACTGTAGGTTGTTGGATTATCGAACGTCGTATGGCAGAAGCAGAGTCACTGCTAAAAGAAAACGTTAATTATTCGATCGAAAAAATTGCTGAAATTTTAGGTTATCAAAATATCAATCATTTTTTCCGTCAGTTTCGTAAATATCATAATACTACTCCTCAAAGCTGGAAAAATACCCAATTATCTAGAACAAATCGTAATTAAAAAGCAAGAAATTTCAGTATTAGGCACAAAAGAGTGCATAACAGTCGAAATTTGTTTTTTATAAAGTAATAAATGTAGTGATAAAAGGAACATCCAATATGGCACAAGCAACAGAATCATCTAGTGTTGTAACATCTAAACAAGCAAATGCTGTTGAACTACAAGAAGGCTGGAAATTTGCTTTTGAAAACTACGCGATCGAACATCAAGGTAATTCAGTTGTCGATATTAATGTTAGCTATGATTATGCTGATGGACTTGGAGCTAAAGATCCAACACAATACCCCGATTTCGTGCCAATTTACAATTTTATTAATGATTTTCTCATTAAATATCCCAATGAAACAGATTTTTGGGAAATTGTCAATAAAAATCTAGTTACTACTTTACTGACGCAACCAATTCCCACGCCTTATGGAGTTGAATACAACTTAAATAAATCATTAGATTCTTTGACGATCGAAATGAATGTCAAACCAGGTTCGTCAGGAATTAACACTCCTCGCTCTACTATAGTGACAGGACGACCAAAATCGAAAGACGAACTAACTGGAAGCGATCGAAATAATCCTCTAGTTGGCGGGAAAGATAATACTTTTTCCAGTTTTGAAAGCGATCTGAAATTTATTACTGGTAATGATACTCAAAGCAATGACTTTGAGTTTATTAACACTTTTGGCACTGGCAATCGAGATTTGACAGAGAATAATACTATCTCAAATCCACCATTTCTCTTTGGAAACGATCTTACCCAAGCGATCGCTAACAATGATAGTGTTTTATTCTCTCAAGAAATACTTGTTTAGAAAGCGATAGATTCAACAGGGTGTAGGGTGTAGGGAATCCACGTTTAAAAACGTGGGACTGGAAAGTCGAAATTTTATACGATCGGGGTTTTGTCTCTTAGTACAATTTTTTTTTTAATCCGTGGGCTTTAAACCCACGACTAATGTATGTCCCCACACCCCGTCTTGAAGGGACTTTATAACTATTCAACAAGATTCGATCTGAGATTTGAAAACAATGCAAAGACTCTTGGGTTCGGTCGATCTACAAGAAAGCTGGAAATTTGCTTTTAAAAACTACGAGATCGAACATTAAGGTAATTCAGTTGTCGATATTAATGTTAGTTATGATTATGTTGATGGACTTGGAGCGAAAGATCCAACAAAATACCCCGATTTCGTGCCAATTTACAATTTTATTAATGATTTTCTCGTTAAATATCTCAATGAGACAAATTTTTGGGAAATTATAACTAAAAATCTAGTTACTGCTTTACTAACGCAACCAATTCCCACGCCTTATAAAGTTGAATACAACTTGAATGAATCATTAGATTAGACCTCCTGCAAAAGTATTACTCGATCGCTATTTTTAGCATTAAATCAAATTCATAATTAAAAAGACCAGCAATTAAATTAAATCTCAAACCAAAAGGACATAACAGTTATGGCTTTAAATCCTGGCAGAGGACGCTTTACCTGGGACGATACAACTGGCGCGAGCGATCCCGACAAGCCCCTAAGAGTCTATTACTATCGACCCAACTTAGTAACTGCCAATACACCGGTATGGGCGATCGCGCACGGGCAAAACCGCAACGCCGACGATTACCGCGACTATTTTGTAGATGCAGCAAGAGAGCAGGGAGCGATAGTAATTGCACCTGAGTTTAGTGATTCCGATTGGCCAGGAAGCAAAAGCTACAATCTCGGTAATATTGCTACTTCCCAGGAGCTAGGCGCTACACCAAAGCCAGAGCAGGACTGGTCTTTCTCTAAAATCGAGCCTTTGTTCGACTATGTGAAACAGCTTGAGCCAACGCTAGCAACCAATCAGTACTTTATGTTCGGCCACTCGGCAGGAGCGCAGTTTATCCATCGATTCCTACAGTGGAAACCAGATGCAAGAGTAAAACTTGCTGTCTCTGCTAACGCCGGATGGTACACCATACCAGATACTGATGGAAGCTATGCGTTCTCTTGGCCCTACAGTACGAGTAATGTTCCAGATTACAATCCTGCTACTCGAGCTTACGATCCGTTTCCAGTTAGTAACGTGACCAATGTCTTAGGCGATCGATTAGTCGTCTTGCTGGGAGACAAAGACACAGAAACAGGTGGCGACCTTAATCAAACCGTAGAAGCAGACGCTCAGGGGTTAAATAGATTTGAACGCGGACAGTTTTTCTTTGACCAGGGTCAAGCTGAAGCGGCCGCTTTAGGCGTGGACTTCGGCTGGGATAAATACATTGTACCCGGTGTCGGTCATAGTGGCTCAAAGATGGCTATCCCAGCCGCCGAACTGTTCCGTCTAGCTAATTTGCCTACTACTACTCCTCCTACTCCCGCGCCTAATGGGGATTTTTCCATTGAAAATAGGACTATACTAGACGAACTAACTGGAAGCGATGAAAATAATCTTCTAGTTGGCGGGAAAGATAGTACCTTTTCCAGTACAGAAGGCGATCTGAAATTTATTACTGGTAATGATACTCAAAGCAATGACTTTGAGATTATTAGCACTTTTGGTACTGGCGATCGTGATTTCATAGAAAATAATACTATCTCAAATCCATTATTTCTATTTGGAGATAATTCTACCCAAACTATCGCTAACAATGATAATGTTTTATCCTCTCAAGAAATATTTGTTTAGAAGGCGATAGAGTAACTATTCAACAAGACTCAATCTGAGATTTGAAAACAATGCAAAGACCCTTGGGTTCGACAGAACACCTTCTTTGTTTATACGATCGCGTTGCACCTTTACACTTTGCGATCGTTGGAGAAATTGCTGGAGAATTTAGCGATCGAGAATTAGAAAATGCGCTAATTAAAGTTAGAAAAAAGCATCCTTTACTTCAGGTTTGTATCAAATACGATCGCACCAAACAACCTTGGTTTATCACAGAAAAATGCGATATTCCCTTAAAAATAGTAGAAAAGAAAGAAGAGCAATCTTGGCAGCAAGAAATCGAATTAGAACTCACACGTCCTTTTATCTGGTACGAAGCACCTTTAATTAGAGTAATACTAGTTCGTGGAAGCGATTCTTCAGAATTAATTGTTGTCTGTCATCATTCTATAGCTGATGGTTTATCGTCTTGTTACTTGCTTAGAGATATTGTAGAAGCGATCGCATTTCCAAATCTTCACAATTTATCCTTACCAGAATATCCTCCTTTTGAAAATTTAATTCCTAATTTAAACCAACCTCAAGGCGATCGATTACCAACTGAGTTCGTTCCCGCTCTGACAGAAAAACCAGTAATTTTATCTTTTGAGATCGATCCGCGAATTATGTGTTGGTCTTTACCATCATCGAAAACGACCTTACTTATCGATCGCGCCCGTCAAGAAAAAACTACCGTGCATGGTGCAATTTGTGCGGCTTTTTTGCTAGCAATTGCTAGTACTTTAAAATTATCGACCCTTAAATGTCAATCGCCTATTAATATACGCAAATATTTGACACCTGCGATCGAAGAAGATTTTGGTTTTTACTTTTCTGTAGGAATAACCGAGCATTTTTTAGACGATATCGCGCAGGGAGTGCGAAGCCATCGACAATATTTTTGGGGAATAGCACGTTCGCTAAAAAAACAACTAAAAGAAAAAATGCATCCAGATCGAATTTTTGCTAGCATACCCGATCGCCAAGCTTTAATGAGTACAAAACCAACCCCTAGTCAAATACAGCAACTTTTTCATAGTGACGAATATTATTACGATTTGGTAGTTACCAATTTAGGGCGCTTAAATTTTCCCAAGCATTACGGTACGATCGAACTTAAAGCTGTTTATGGCCCTGCTGTCATAAATCATATTTTTAACGATTTAGTAGTTGGTGTTACTAGTGTGGGAAATGAAATCTTTTTTACTCTTACCTATTCAGCTTCAAAACCTATAGCGCTCGAAGTTAATAACATCAAACTTGAGGCAATAGAACACCTAAATAGAGCTTTATTTTAACAACTAGATTAGCTATGTACTCTCAAGCAGTCGATCGCAGTATTCTCACACCTCTAACTTTTATTCAACGCAAAATTGATTCTTGAATTTATATTTTCCCATCACGCGATCGCTATTTAGTTTAATAAATACAAAAAAGATATGTTCAAACAAAAATAATTAATTGTAACTAGAATTTATTTGTTGTTAACCTAAAAATAGTAAACAATTAAAATATTTTTCAAGCGAGCGAAAATCTTGAAGATTAATTATGTCTAAGCAAACAAATCACAATTCAAATGATACTCTCGATCCTACCAAAACTAAGCCCGAAGTAAGGGAACTTAACGAAGTAGAATTAGATTCTATTAGTGGTGGGGTGATGAAAAATAGGACTAGAAAATAGAATTTATTTGTTGTTAACTCTGTACAGGACAAAAAATGAGGGTAGGGGTTGCAACAAGTTACAAAAAAAGGGTTTCATAGAAAGTTACCACACAATCATTGAAACCCTATGAACCAAATTAGCTTACTCCGAGACAGTTTGAAACCCTATTTGCCATGGCATGGTGCGAGACTCAATTTTTTGGCTTTGTTTTTAATTGCTCTTATCAGAGTTAAAACAGTAAATTTGGCAGAGATAGCAACAGCTTTTCGGAGTGAGGCAAAAACTGACTCAAGCTATAAGCGATTACAGCGATTTTTCAAAAAATTCGACCTTGACTATCCTTATAATTGCTAAATTGATTGTTGCCTTAATGAATATTCCGCAGCCTTGGGTGTTAAGTATCGATCGCACAGAATGGTCGTTTGGGCAAACTCGGTTTAATATCTTTATGCTGGGAGTTGTCCATAATTCGGTAGCTTATCCTCTAGGAAAGGATTATGCTACCCAAGAAAGGTAATTCTAACAGTGATGAGCGAATGGATTTGCGATTAGCGATTCCGAGAAATCTTCCCCAATGCAGAAATTGCTTACCTCTGTGGAGATAGAGAGTTTATTGGCAAAGAGTGGTTAACCTATCTCATGCTCGAACCCGTTATTCCTTTTCGCCTTAGAGTCAAAGCTAATCAGAAAATCCATGATGGTCACAAAAACCTATGTGCAAAGATAATTTTTGCTCATCTCCAACCTGGTCAATCAGAAGTTTTATTAGGTCGTCGATGGGTTTGGGGTCGAAAGGTATATGTGGCAGCTTTACGTCTTGAGGATAGGGAACTGTTGATTATTATCTCAGATAATTCGTCCACTAAAGCTATTACTGACTATGCTCGACGGTGGGGTATTGAAACATTGTTCGGGATGTTTAAAACCAGGGGATTTTGTCTCGAATCGACTCATTTTACCGATCTAGAACGTTTGAGCAAGCTTTTAGCTTTGATGAGTTTAGCTTTATGTTGGGCTATTAAAACTGGAGATTGGTTATCGTCTCATCGTCCTCTCAAGATTAAGAAACATGGGCGACAGCAATCGAGTGTTTTTCGTTATGGGTTTGATTATCTTCGTTCTATCTTTACTGATTTAGATTTGAAATCTGACGACTTTTTCTACTTATTACAATTTTTGTCCTGTACTTAGGTTGTTAAACTAAAAAAAGTAAATACTTAAAATATTTGTCAAGCGAGCGAAAATCTGGGAGATTAATTATGTCTAAACGAACAACTCACGATTCAAATGATACTCTCGATCCTACCAAAACTAAACCCGAAGTAAGCGAACTTAACGAAGTAGAATTAAAATCTATTAGTGGTGGGGCGAGGAGACGTAAAGATAGATAGAGCTTTATTCTAGCAATTATATTAGTTATGTACTCTCAAGCAGTCGATCGCAGTATTCTCACGCCTTTAACTTTTATTCAACGCAATGCTAAAGTCTATAGTCATAAAGTTGCAATTATATACGATCGAAAACAATTTACTTATGGTGAATTTGCAGATCGGATAAATTGTCTGGCTTCAGCACTGCGTCATGCTGGACTTGAAAGTGGCGATCGCGTCGCTTTTTTTTGTTTCAATACTCCACCCATGCTAGAAGCCCATTTTGCCGTTCCTTTATCAGGTGGAATTTTAGTACCTATTAATACCTGTTTAACCTCTCAAGAAGTTGCTTATATATTAAATGATTGTGGTGCAAAATTTCTTTTTGTCGATACAGAGTTAGCAAATATAATTCGACCCATTCGAGATAATCTAAAAACTGTCAAACATATAGTTAAGATCGACGATTTAGAAAGATTTGAACCTTTAGATGGCAAGGATTACGAAGCATTTCTTCAAACTGGTCAACCTACTCCTCTATCTTGGGTAATTACAGATGAAATGGAGACAATTTCAATTAATTATACCAGTGGAACTTCCGGTAATCCCAAAGGTGTAATGTACTCTCATCGAGGTGCATACATTAACTCTCTAGGAGAAATAATTGAAACAACACTAACACCTAACTCAGTATATCTTTGGACTCTACCCATGTTTCACTGCAATGGCTGGTGTTTTACTTGGGCGGTAACTGCTATTGGTGGTACTCATATTTGTTTGCGTAAGTTTGACCCAGGTAAAATCTGGAAGTTAATTCAACAAAAAGAAGTAACTCATTTAAATGCTGCGCCTACAATTTTAATTTCTTTGTTCGATCGTCGAGACTGTCCGAAAGTATTAGAAAAACCTTTAACTATAACTACAGCAGGCGCGCCACCCTCGCCAACATTAATTGAAAAAATTACTAAAATTGGCGCAAAAATTATTCACGTTTATGGTTTGACAGAAGTTTATGGCCCTTATACAGTTTGTGAATATCAGTCGGATTGGAACAGTTTAGCGATCGCGCAAAAAGCCAAACTTATGTCACGTCAAGGCGTACCTTATATCGGTGCGGATGGTTTGCGAGTTGTAGATCGAAATATGAATGATGTCCCTGCGAATGGACAAACAATGGGTGAGGTGGTGATGCGTGGAAATATTATAATGACAGGCTATTATAACGATCCAGAAATGACCGAAAAAGCATTTCAAGGAGGATGGTTTCATAGTGGCGATCTAGCTGTAATGCATCCTGACGGTTATATTGAGGTGCGCGATCGTATCAAAGATATCATCATTACTAATGGTGAAAATGTTTCTAGTATTGAAGTAGAGCAATGTCTTTATCGCCATGAAGCCGTATTAGAGTGTGCGGTTATTGCCATACCTCATGCTAAGCGTGGTGAAGTGCCAAAAGCCTTTGTTACCCTGAAAGAAAAAGCACAAGTTACAGAAGGAGAATTAATCCATTTTTGCCGCGATCGAATTGCTGCTTTTAAATGCCCTACTAAGATTGAATTTACTACTTTGCCAAAAACTAGCACTGGTAAAATTCAAAAGTATCTGTTACGTGAGAAAGAATGGATAGGTTATGAAAAGAGAATTTACGGAGGTTAGTTGCAAGCTATAAAAAATACAATCGACATAAAAATAACGCAGCACAACCTACAACTTCAACTGAGATATTTGTAAATTGATTATTTAGATTTTAAAGCTTGAAGCGATTTTATTAAAATTAAACATTTACAAAAAAATACTGATAAATAATAATATGATAATGATCGAAAAGCCAATCAACAATAAAAATAAGTTATAGTCAGTAAAATATATTTTTGTTAAATCGATATTATCAGTTTTAAAAATTAAAAAGACAAATATTTGAAAAGACTTTACTTATAATATGACTACGTTAAAATTAAAGAAACTTTTTAATATTTACGATTTATGAAAGGCATCTGGTTAGAAAAACAGCAATTACAGCTTAAAACTGATTTACCAACACCTTTCCCTGCTGAAGGAGAAGTAAGGGTACGAGTTTTAAGAGCAGGTATTTGTAATACAGATTTAGAACTTCTTAGAGGTTATTATCCTTATACAGGTATACCTGGTCACGAATTTGTTGGAATTGTGGAACAAGGAGCAGCTAATTTAGTTAACCAAAGAGTAGTAGGCGAAATTAATGCTACCTGTGGTCAATGCCGTTTTTGTCTAACTGGACATTCTACTCATTGCCAACAGCGTACAGTTTTAGGAATTGTTAACCGCAATGGTGCCTTTGCTGAATATTTGACCTTACCAAGCGCTAATTTGCATACAGTACCAAATTCTGTTACTACGGATGCTGCTACTTTTACAGAACCTCTCGCCGCAGCTTTGGAAATTCAAGAACAGATTGCTATTACCTCAAGCGATCGGGTGCTAGTTGTTGGTGATGGCAAGTTGGGACAGTTAGTAGCTCAAACTTTAGCTTTAACTGGTTGTGATTTACTTGTAGTTGGTCGTCATTCTGATAAGTTAGCGAAATTAGAACAAGTAGGAATTAAAGTCGGTTTTGCCGATTTGGTTACTGTTAAAAGCTTTGATGTCGCAGTAGAGTGTACGGGTAATCGGGAGGGGTTTAATTTGGCGCTAGCTGGTTTACGCCCTAGGGGAACTCTGGTTTTAAAAAGCACTTATGCAGGTAAGTTAACTATAGATGCTTCTGCTTTAGTAGTGGATGAAATTACGGTGATTGGTTCTCGTTGTGGCCCTTTTGCTAAAGCTTTACAAATACTTGCTCAAAAGCAAATTAATGTTTCTTCTTTAATCGAGAGTTGCTATTCTCTAGAGCAAGGATTGATTGCTTTCGATCGCGCTCAAAAACGCGGAGTTTTAAAAGTTTTACTCAATATGGAGTTGTGAAAACTCTTGTGTTTGGGTTGCTTAGAATTTGGCTATTTTTAAATTATTCAGGTTTAGACTACAAAAAGCATCAGAAAACTATTTTAGTCTTGAGATTAGTCTAAACTACAATCAGAAAAGAAAGAAAAAAAAAGACTTATCCCATAGCCAAAAAGGGTTATTCTCGCGCTAAGAAATTCCTAAAAGAATCTGCTTAAACCTTATTTTCTAACCTGAGTTTTTTAATTCAGCTATTTTTAACTGGCTGAATTGTTTAATAATGATTATTTTTAGTCTAAACCACAGTATTCAAGATCGTTGCCCCAGACGGTGACATTGACGAAGTCATCGCAGCTCCTAGAAATTTCCTCCAGAAGAACGATGACTATTGGGCAGCCAATAATTTAATGATGAGTCCCCTGCAACTTCAGCAGTGGTCAGAATTTGAGTGGTCGATCGAGGAATACCACCGAGGTCTAAAGCAGTGCTGTGGGGTTGAAAAAGATCGAGTGCGTTGCGCGCGAGCAGAACGCAATCACATTGGTTTGGCTATTCGAGTGTTTTTGCGCTTAGAGATGTATTAGTTTAATACTGGCATCAATTGGTATGAGTCCACAGTCAGCATTGTTCGATCTGCTGTGCGCTTCTACTTAGCATCTCCTTGGCTAACTCTTCCACCAACTGCGTAACTCCTGTGACTTGTTGAAAAAATTACAGGCGATCGACAATCGCTATCTTAAAATCAAACCGACGTTGGTTGATGCCATAGACCATCTCAATCGCATGGTGTCGATTATGGGCATTGACCATGTAGGTATAGGGTCTGATTTTGATGGGGGAGGCAATTTGATGCGGGTGTTCGATCGCGCGATCGAAGTAGCTAAGCAGATGCAGTCAGATTTTTGAATTGGAGGCAGTGGGAGCAATCGAGATAACGAATATTTTTGTCGTTGGAAAATATTGAGGCGATCGCGATTTTCAAAAACAAACTATCGATAAAAAATATCTAATTCACAAACATAAAAAAGATAGTTAAAAGTAAAAATAGTTCATGGTAAATAAAAATACTTTTTATTTATTGTTAATAGACAAGCATTAAAGACAAATCCATCTAGTCAAACAAACAGGAGAAAATTATGTCTATTAAAAATGCCAAAGCTTTTTACGAAAGAATGACTATTGATGAAGCATTCCAAACTCAATATGCAAATTACAGAATAATCAGCACCACCTAAAAATTAGGTAACTTGCTGATATGTAAACTTATATGTTCTTTATGTAAATCTGAAAAAATAGATTGCACATCTTTTAACTCTTCGTCATTCATTTTGCATATATGAATCTCTTTACCCCAATGTGATAACTCAAGAATGATTGATTTTTCAGTGTTTTCTTTTAAAGTCAAATCAAAAGCTTTTCCCAGAGATAAACTAAACCACTTTACTCGTCCATACTCGTCAAAAGGCTTGATTAGTAAACCGTCAATTATCGTTGGTGAAAGTTTACTAACTAAGCGAACAGGAGTAAGAGGATGATCGTCTATTATTTTCTGCAATATTCCCTTTGAACATATTTTTTGTTCAGCATCCTGTAATATTTCCACTTCTTCTCGCCAGCAGCTTAACTCAAAAAAATTACATCTTGGTGCAAAAACACGAATTAGCTGTTGATAATGAGCTGTATATATCGGTACCATTACCTCAAATACCGGCTCGTGATACGTCAATATTTCTATGTGAGCTTCATACATATAGCAGCTAAATCTTGTAACTTAGTTTTATTGTAACACAAAAGTAGTATAATATAAAACAAGCAATGTCAAGATGAACCGCGATGAATATGAAAATATTACTGGAGTGCGATCGCACTTTTAAAAAAGCTTTAAGAGCAACAAAATAATCAGTTTTTATCTAAGCGTTGTTCGTGTTGTTTAGTGATGGTTTTTTTTTCCTAATTTTTTCTTTCAAATTTTATGGTAATGAAGTTTTTTTTTAAAAGATAGTCCATTTATAAACAAATAATCTATATAAAATATTCAACTTACCAATACCAAAAAAGATAGTTAAAAGTCAAAATTATTCATTGTAAGTAGAATTGATTTTTTTTAAATTGTTAATAGTCAAGCACTAAAGA
>JBOFLQ010000174.1:0-8172 GCA_051657945.1 Xenococcaceae cyanobacterium
TATGGAATATTCCAAGTACAAGGGTAGAGAGTCCCACTGACAAGGGTAGATATGTTGAGTAGCCGAATGAGGCGAAAGTCTCACGTTCGGTTTCGGATGGGAGGGGTGGATGGTAACATCCACCTCGACCCTAATAGGATGTCAACTTCTCCAACCATCTAAAACCCCAAGCCGAAAAAGAAGTTAATAGCAAATAAACTAGCGCTACTGCCGCATAAATTTCAAATGCTCGGTAAGTCGTAGCAACCATTAATACACCCTGACGAAACAATTCTTCAAAGCCAATCACTGCAACCAAACTAGTATCTTTGATGAGAGTAATAAACTCATTACTCAGAGGCGGTAGCATTCTTTGTATGGCTTGAGGAAAAATAACATAGCGCATAGTTTGTAAACGATTCATTCCCAAAGCTTCTGAAGCTTCCCATTGTCCTCGATCGATCGATTGAATTCCACCGCGAATAATTTCGGCTAAGTAAGCTGAGGAATTCAAACCGAGTGCAATTACTGCTGCTGGGGCGCGATCGAAACTAAAGTCGAGTCCCAATTCTTGAAATAATGTAGGTAGTCCAAAATAAATCGTAAAAATTTGTACGAGTAAAGGCGTACCGCGAAAAAATTCCACAAAACCCCGACAAAACCAACGTAGAGGAGTGTAGGGAGAAATCAGCGCGATCGCGATTAATGTTCCTCCGATCGAGCCAAATACGATTGAAACTGCCGTCAGGGTGATGGTCACCCCAGTACCCAACAGCAAATTAGAAAAAAGCTTACCAGGATCGAAAGGTGCTGTTCCTGTTTTTAATGCTGGTGCGACTAAAGGTAGTTCGGGTGCTTTAGCGTCAAACCATTTTTGATAAATTCTTTGATATGTCCCGTTTTGCAAAATAGAGGCTAAACTGTCATTAATAATGTTTAGATTTGGAGAATTTTTAGGTAAAGCAATCCCGTAATATTCTTCTGTCAATAATTCGCCGACTGCTTTAATTCCTTGAAGATTTACCACATTAATGGCATAAAGTATGACTGGTGCATCGCTAATCACAGCATCAACTTTATTATTTGCTAATTCTTGCAAAGCCAAAACAGTCGAATCAAATTGACTGATTTGTGCGCCAGCTATTTTCTGCGCTTCTTTTGCCCCCGTCGTGCCGATTTGTACGGCAATTTTTTTGTTTTTTAAATCGTCAAAATTTTTAATCGTTTCATTGTCTTGTCTGAGTGCGATCGTCAAACCTGCTTTAAAATAGGGACGAGAGAAAGATATCGTTTGGGCGCGTTCGGCTGTAATCGTCATCGCGCTAATGGCTGCATCTACTGTATTTGACTGCAATGCAGGAATAATTCCTTCAAAAGGTATGCTGACAAACTCAATTTTTATGCCAGCATGTTCGCCAACCGCTTTAAATATATCGATATCGAATCCATCCAAGTTTTTGCCATCGCTTGCTTTCATCTCAAAGGGAGGAAAAACAGGTTCTGTTGCTACTTTTAAAACTTTGTCAACTTCTTGAGAATTGCTGGCAAACATTTGTAAAGCCAACACTAGCAATAATCCCAACAAACTCAAACAAAGTCGAGTGAGCCAATTTAGTTTATTTAATTTGGTCATATTTTTCGATCGAGCCATAGGAAGGCAAGAACAGAGATTAACCAAGACATAAGTATAGAGTCAGTAGCGATCGATCCTTTACTTTAGTGTTAATTCTCAAGTCTCTAAAAAAATGTATTTTAAGGTACAAAAAATAATCTACATCGCATCAAAGTAGTTCAAACATCTACCAAATGTTTGTCTAGCGATCGCAACTACAAAAATTTTAAAATGTTTTTTTTCTAAAAATTTAACTAAAAACCCCTCGCCGATCCAGCTTCTCGACGATGGTCATGTCCACCGACAAATGAACCATCTTTATTGACAGCGATCGATTCTGCAACGCCCCATTGTCTAAAAGGAACAATTTTATAACCCATTTGAGTCAATTGTTTTACTTCTTCTGGTGACAAAGCATTGGGTTCGCTTGTCACTACGTTGGGATATCCTTGATAATGAATTCTCGGATTATTGACCACCGTTGCTACATCTTTCCCTTCATCGACAACACCCAAAATTACTTGCAAAACTGTAGTCGGAATCGTCGAACCGCCAGGACTACCCGTAATTAGAATCACCTTACCATTCTTTTTGACAATAGTTGGACTCATGGAACTAGCAGGACGTTTTCCAGGTTCGATGCGGTTGGGTTCGCCTTGAACTAAGCCAAATTGATTGGCTCTACCTGGTTGCGTTGTAAAATCATCCATTTCGTTGTTGAGGATAATCCCCGTACCAGGTGCAACCACACCAGCACCGAAAGATGAATTAATTGTGTAGGTTACTGCCACAGCATTACCAAGGCGATCGATAATAGAATAGTGTGTGGTATTTTCGCCCTCTTTTTGTTCTTTAAAACCAAGACTTTTGGGGTCGATCGCTTTGTCGGTTATTTTCTCTCTCAAAGTTGCTGCATAATCTTCAGAAATAAGTTTCTCTTGCGGAATTTTTACGAAAGCTGGATCGCCGAGATTTTGATTGCGATCGGCATAAGCAAATAACATTGCTGATAATCTTCTATGCAATTGCATGACATCTCTTTTTCCGACGGGGTAGCCTTCTAAAATATTGAGCATTTGACAGACAGTAATACCTCCGCCTGGAGGTATTGAAGTAATAATTTCGTATTCTCGATAGCTACAATGTAAAGGTTCGGATTGCCTAATTTGGTAATTGGTAAAGTCTTCTTTAGTAAAAATACCGCCATTGTTTTGGCTGGCTTGCACTAGTTTTTCTGAAATTGCACCACCATAAAAAGCTGACTCTCCTTGTTGCGAAATCTGTTCTAAAGTCTGAGCTAAATCTGATTGAATCAAGCGATCGCCCTTTTGATAAACTTGTCCGTTTTTTTGAAAGATGCGAGCTATTTCTGGTTCGTACTTAATTTTCTTTTCACTGAATTTGAGGACTTTAATATCTCCAGGTTCTAAAATAAATCCATTCTTTGCCAGCGCGATCGCACCAAGCATTACTTTTTGTCTTGGCATCGTCCCATATTTAGCTAAAACAAATTCCAAACCTTTAACCGTCCCAGGAATTCCCGCCGCCAAATAACCATCTCGACTAGATTTTTTAGATTTATCGGAATACATATCGGCTGTCGCCTTTATTGGTGCGGTTTCGCGAAAATCAATAAACGTCTCTTTGCCATCAGCAAGTTGAATAGTCATAAAACCGCCGCCGCCGATGTTACCACAACAAGGATCTACTACCGCCAAAGCATAACCTACCCCCACCGCCGCATCGATTGCGTTTCCTCCCTGTTTTAAAATATTTACACCGACATCAGTAGCTAAATGTTGAGATGTAACCACCATGCCTTGTTTGCCTATAGCTGGTTGCGATCGTTGTTTTTGAGAATTTTGAGCCAATACAGCACTACCAAATTGATAGGTATAAGCGAAAAGATGATGATAATTTTTAACCAGCAAAAAATAAATAAAAAAGCCACAAAAAGTTAAAATACCAAAATTACGTAATAAACTTCGGAATTTTTTCGATTTATTATTTGACTGCATTTTACCCATAACTCATCACATAGAAGTTATTATATATTGTTGAATAACCCCTAAATCCCTATTCCCTATTCCCTATTCCCTATTCCCTAATAATGGCTGGTCATAGTAAATGGGCAAATATTAAACGTCAAAAAGCGAGAGTAGATGCTAAAAAAGGAAAGACTTTTGCTCAGTTGTCTCGCGCCATCATCGTAGCAGCACGTAATGGCATTCCCGATCCTGCTGGAAATTTTCAATTGCGGACGGCGATCGAAAAAGCAAAAGCAGCAGGCATTCCTAACGACAATATCGATCGCGCGATCGCCAAAGGTGCGGGTACTTACGAAGGCGATGATGCTAATTACGAAGAGATTCGTTATGAAGGTTATGGTGCTTGTGGTGTGGCAATTTTAATCGAAGCACTTACCGATAATCGCAATCGTACTGCGGCAGATTTGAGGGCAGCTTTTAGTAAAAATGGGGGTAATCTCGGCGAAACTGGCTGTGTGGGCTGGATGTTCGAGCAAAAAGGCGTTGTTCGACTCGTAGGTAAAATCGACGAAGATTTACTGTTAGAAGCTTCCATGGAAGGTGGTGCAGATACCTATGAGTTAACCTTTGACGAAGACAACCCAGGCGCAGAAGTATTTACCGAAGTTGCTAATTTGGATAACCTCGATCGCACTTTGCAAGCAAAAGGTTTTTCTCCTCAAGAAGTAGAGTTGCGTTGGATTGCCAATAATACGATCGAAGTTACCGATTTTGAGATGGCGCGATCGCTTATAAAATTAATTGATACCCTCGAATCTCTAGAAGACGTACAAAACGTTACAGCTAATTTGGAAATGACACAAGAGTTAATGACAGCAGAGGTGTTTTAATTCGCAAAATTAATTTTTATTTAAATATTGCCATGACCATTTAACTTTGTTATATTGGTTAAGCGTTAGAAATAGCGTTTGCCGGGATAGCTCAGTCGGTAGAGCAGAGGACTGAAAATCCTCGTGTCCGCAGTTCAAATCTGCGTCTCGGCATTTATGTACAGTGACTGATTATATGTCGTCGAGACAAACTGTTGTCTTTTAAGTAGGAATGACAAGTTAATGTCGTTCGTAACAACTTATTTTATTTCTTTTGGCGATTGAGATGTTTATAGTTATTTCCCAATAATTGTTTAGTGCTGCACTGACACTCCAACGGCTAAAAGATACGCGATCGCGCTAATTAATTTCTCTGTTCAAATTAAAAACTTTCTTTGTGTAGATCGAGTGCCAATTTCGTTTCTGTCAAGAAACCATGACAGAATCTGGACTCATAATTTATCTCATTTTTCTATTGCATTCGATCGCTTGTCTCTAAACTTTCAAGAGTGCGATCGGAAAATATTAGCGTTTATCTGTGGACTTATTTGATTCGATCGCTTGAAACAGATAAATAACAAACAGATAGGATTTTGAAATCAGTCGATCGTGATGAAAAAACTTTAAATATTATCGCTACGTATACTACCATCGGGCATGATAGTTTCGTGGAAGATAACATCATTGAAACTGATTTCATTAAATCTTTTAGCACAACTCAAGTCAGCGTAACTAAGGTTAGCTTTATAAAAACTAGTCTCACTAAGAGTAGCATTCCTAAAAATGGCTCTGGTGAGATTGACTTTATAGAAAGCAACTTGTCCGAAAATAGCATTAGTAAAGTCAATTCCTTCCATAAAACTTTTCATGAAACTGCTTTCGTACATACGGACTCTACGGAAATTGGTAAAGCTCAAGTCAACTTCGATAAAATGCCCCCCATCGAAGTAGGCTCCGCTAAAGTTGGCTTTGGTGTAAATACCTCCTTTGAAGCTTTTGTTTCTAAAATCAGCTCCCTCAAAACGTTGTCCAGTAAAATCCTTTTCTCCTCCAGCATAAAGTTTTAGCAATTCTTCTCTATCCACAATTCACCTGATTCTAATTACCCATAATGTAGGCACGTTACATGTAACGTCTCTACAATTGTCCCATTATTTTTTTGCAGGGCGATTTCATTCTTGGAAGCTAGAGAAGAAATTCTCTGTCTCATACATAAAGTCCATTGAAATGGACTAAAACTTTAGTCTAGTCGTCTTTAGACGACTTTATATATTAGGCAGCGATTTCAATCGCTGACGGTAAATAACTTGGTTAATTGTAATGAGAATGAAATAGCCTTAATTTGTTTAAATAGTATTCTATTCACCAAGAAAAGCTCTAAACAAAAAAAAAGGATGGCATTTTCATACCACCCTCTTTGAATTTTTAATTAATACCCAATTAACCAAATACTAACTAACAGCCAAATAACCAGCGATCGCGCTTGCTAAAAGCGAAGTCAATGAGGCACTAAATAACCACCATGCGGCATCGCTAACGGCTTTTCTGGCATCGATCGCCTGTTGTTTTGCTTCTTCTTTAACCTTTTTCAAGCGTTTTTTTGTTTCCTGTTGGATTCGTTCGGCTTGTCCGAGGACGCGATCGCGAGTGTGTTCGATGCGATCGACAATTCGGTTTGCTTGTTCTTCGCTAATATCTTCGCGGGAACTTAAAACGGCGACTAAGGTTTCACGATCGAATTGGGAGAGACGATCGCGCAAGGCTTCAAATCCCGCTTTAGGATCGTCAAATAAAGTTTTGAAGTCTCCCTCGATGTTTTCATAATTGAGTTCGGGACGTTCGAGAGAATTGAGATAATCGCGAACGCCACCAAAGACACTATCGACTGAAGATTGAACTGTTTGTTGAACTTTATTGAATTGTTCTTGGATCGAATCGCGAACTGAAACAATGCGATCGACAGTTTGTTCTGCTTCTTCAGGAGAAATATCTTCCCGCCCAGAAAGTAAAGCAACTAAGGTTTCGCGATCGAAACTCTTGGCGCGATCGGCTAAATTCATCGCACCCAAACGTGGGGATTGTAATAGTAATTGTAAGTCGCGTTTGATGGCATCGGGATTTAGTTCTTCTTTGTCGGTAGAACGTAAATAATTCTCGATTTGGGTTTCAAATTCAACAACTTGTTTGGTCGTTCTGTCTGCCAAGCGACGCGGTGCTCGAACGATGTTTTGAATTGCTTCTTCGATGCGATCGATATTTTGATTGACTTGTTCTTCGCTTAAATCGCCGCGCCCAGTTAGAAGTTTGACTAAGGTTTCGCGATCGACATGAGATAAACGTTCGCCTAACGCGGAAGCGCCTTCTTTAGGATCTTGCAGTAATTTGCTTAGATCTTGCTGAATTCCTGCGGGATCTAATTCTTCAAGATTGGTATCGCGTAAGTATTGCTCGATCGAATTAATTGTTTGTTCGTAACTTTGTTTTGCTCGATCGGCTGCTTCTTTTGGTGCTTGCAAAACGCGATTTCTGACATTTTCAATGCGATCGAAAATTTGGTTTGCTTCTTCTTCGCTAAAGTCTTCGCGCTGTGCGAGTAAAGAAACTAAAGTATCGCGATCGAACTGAGATAGTCTGTCGCGTAATGCTTTAAAACCTGCTTGAGGATCGTCAAATAAAGTTTGAAATTCGCGTTCGATCGCGTCGGGATTTAGTTCTTCTTTTTTGGTATTGCGAAGATATTCTTCGACGCGATTACGCAATTCTTGGGCTTTTATTTGAACTTGTTCTTGAGTTTCTTTGACGCGATTTAAGATGGTTTCGCGAATGTTCTCAAATTGGCTAATAACTTTGTTAGCTTCTTCTTCGTTAAAGTCTTCGCGCTGTGCGAGTAATTGCACCAAAGTATCGCGATCGATTCCAGAAAAGCGATTTTGTAGATCTTCCAAACTTGCGTCTGGATCTTCAAGTAAATTGGATAAATCGCGTTCGATCGCATCGGGATTTAATTCTTCTTTTCCAGTCGATCGCAAATAATCTTCAAGACGGCGACGTAAATCTTGCGATTGTGTTTTTTCTCCTTCTTGCCGAACAGTTTCTAGAACCTCTGTGCGAATTCTCTCCATGTCTTTGGCAATTTTACCAACTCGGGAATTGTTGAGATCGCCGCGACGTTTCAACAAGTAGACAAAATATTCTTTGTTGAGTTCTTCTAGTTGTTTTTTAACCTTACTGGGATTTGCATCGGCATCGTAAATAACTTCGCGAAACTCATCGACCAAGTTGGCATGATAAAACTGCCAAGGTAAAGCATTGAGAATGTAATCATCGATGTCCGATCGAATCGAACCCGAAGACAACTGAGGGAAAACATCGGAAACTCGATCGGTTGCCTTATCTTTTAATTCTTCTAATTGATGAGTAATTTTATCGACATCGATGTCTTTAACTTTGCCTTGAAGCTGTTGTAGTTGGTTGGCAATTTTATCGATATCAACATTAGAAAAATCGACTTTCTCAATTACGGCTGGTAAAGTAGCGCGAACTGCTTGTTGCATTACGCCGTTAGTTTGTTTGCCATTGCCATTACCGCCAACGGCAACTAATTGTTGAATCCGTTCGCTTAGTTTATCTGTATTTAATTCTTCTGGATTAGTCTTCTGAATTAAATTAATAATTTGTTCGGTGGGATTTTGACGGTTGACGACTCGATCCCAAGCACCTTCAA
>JBOFLQ010000175.1:0-14874 GCA_051657945.1 Xenococcaceae cyanobacterium
TTAATTGTTGTCTAGTTCCCCAAAAAAACCAAGGTAAAAATAAGATAACTCCCATACTCAAACGCAAGCCATGCAACCACCATCTGCGGCGATCGAAGATGAGAACAAATATTCCCAAAGTCATTACCCAATAAGCAAATAAATATTGGGTTAGCATTCCTGCTGCTGTGGCGATGATTAAAATTAAACTCCAAAATATATTGGGAGGGAAGAGGGAAAATTGATGTGAAAATTTAGAATCGATCTGTTTGGAATATGGTTCGATTAATTCTATCAACGCCCATGCGCTTAAAATCGCCCAAAACACTAAAGGGCTATACATGCGTAGGTTGAGAGAATGGTAGAGAAAGAAAGGATTCAAACCCAATAAAGCAGCTAAAAGTAAACCGCCACGATGGGCTAAAATTTTTCTTCCCAATCCATATGCAGCCAAAATCGAACCGACACTAAATAAAGCAACTAAACCGTGCATAGCTGCATCGTTAGTACCAAAAATACGCCGCCAGAAATGAAGACTTAAATAAAAAAGCGGTGGGTGAACGTCACTAGCTATTCCTCTAAGTAAATTGATAACTGTAGGTGCAATCGAGTTTGCTGGAATTTGAAAAGCAGTTAGATAATTACTCAGTAATAAAGGTTGAGAATTATCCAGTTTATAGCTATTGCGCGCCCCCGTCGAGAGAAAGACAGATAAAACTTCGTCGTACCAAAGTTCGCGGCTACTTAAATTAATGATTCTTACCAAAACCGCTACAGCGATCGCCCCAATTAAAAACCATTCCCACCGAAAATGTTTTGCTAGATTTGGCATCGCTATTTCTCTCAAGCTTTAACACGACAACTATCATAGTTCAAGGGAATAGGGAATAGGGAATAGGGGATAGGGAATAGGGGTTAGGGGTTAGGGAATAGGGAATAGGGATTAGGGATTAAGGATTAGGGAATAGGGGTTAGGGATTAGGGGTTAGGGATTAGGGAATAGGGGTTAGGGATTAGGGATTAAGGATTAGGGAATAGGGAATAGGGATTAGGGATTAGGGATTAGGGATTAGGGATTAGGGATTAGGGATTAGGGATTAGGGATTAGGGATTAGAAATTAGCTGAATGCTGAATGGTATTATTTTGTTACTCGATCGCGTTATCAATTCAGACAAAACTAACTCATGCATAAAATTCCCGTTACTGTAATTACTGGCTTTCTCGGTGCTGGCAAAACAACTTTGGTTCGTAATTTGTTACTAAATAATCAGGGAAGAAAAATTGCTGTTTTAGTTAATGAATTTGGCGAAGTAGGTATCGATGGGGAATTGTTGCGAGACTGTCAGATTTGCGATGAAGAAGAAAATGCAGCAGATAATATTGTCGAATTAACCAATGGTTGTTTGTGTTGTACGGTGCAGGAAGAATTTTTTCCAACCATGCAAAAATTGCTGACTAGAAAAGAGAAAATTGATTGCATGTTAATTGAAACTTCGGGTTTAGCATTACCAAAACCTCTAGTTCAAGCTTTTCGTTGGCCAGAAATACGCAACGGCGCTACAGTAGATGGAGTAGTAACAGTTGTAGATTGTAGCGCGATCGCGGCGGGAACTTTAGTAGGCGATCTCGACGCACTCGAAGCACAAAGAAAAGCAGATCCCAATCTCGAACACGAAACCCCGATCGAAGAATTATTTGAGGATCAATTAGCTTGTGCGGATCTGGTTTTGCTGACAAAAACAGATTTAGTAGACAAGGAAACTCTTAATAAAGTAATTAATTATCTTAAACTTGAATTGCGATCGGGAGTAAAAATTGTTACCTGTCGAAGTGGCGAAATAAATCCAGACATTTTGCTTGGTTTTAATGCCGCAGTAGAAGATAATTTAGACAGTCGTCCCAGTCACCACGATAACGAAGAAGAACACGATCACGACGACGATATTAATTCGGTGCAATTGATTTTCGATCGCACTTTAGACCCCAAAACCTTGCTCGATCGCCTCAAACAACTAGTTCGAGAAGAAGAAATTTATCGTATTAAAGGTTTTGTCAATGTTACCGATAAACCGATGCGAATGGTGTTGCAAGGAGTCGGCGATCGCTTCGATTCATTTTACGATCGACCTTGGCGAGATAACGAAGCGCGTCAAACTAAATTAGTATTAATCGGTCGTTCTCTCGATCGCGATCGCATCGAAAAACAATTAGCAATCGAAATCGGCTAGTAATGTCAAATTTATAAATTTTGGCAACAACTTTTGTTGAATAAAAGTCGCGATCGCTAAAAACCAATTGATATCTGCATCTTGTTTTCCTGAATGCTAAATTAAGAAACTTTTGCGATCGCCGTAACGTCCTAATAAATTAGTAAACGTTCGTTTTTTTATACGGGAAAACGAACTTTTCCTTTGTTAAATTTCCGAGCAATCTAGCTATTATTGCTAATACATATAGTAAATAATTGACTCACTGCTCGATTTAACCGAAGTCAATATTAATAAATTTATTAGGAGCTTACCATCATGTCTCAAAAAATTAAATCCAAACAAAGCACAGCTAATTCTTGGCTGGGAAAAATCGGCTTTTCTTTTGGTGCTGTATTGCTCTTATCTAGTACTGGCGCTAATGCATTTCCCGTATCCGAATCTTCAATTAGGCTTTTAAGTCAAACACCACCAGATGTGATTATAAATCCCTCTGGTTCGGGTTCTAGGATTCCTAGTACTCCAACTTCTTCTGGTTCTGGATCGACCGTTTCCACTGGTAGTAATGGCACGAGATTTACTTGTCAATCTTATAACGGTCAATATACCGTTATGTATCGTCCAGAAAGTCAACCAGGACAAGCATATGCTTGGGCAATTCCCGGCCAAATGGGCGGCGGTTGGAATGAAGAACGTCGTTGTAGCGAAATTAGCGCGCGCCTAGAAAGATATCGACCCGATGGACTGATCGATTTAACTACTTCTCAAGAAAATGGCGAAAATATTCTTTGCGTGACTACTGAAAAAGATCCTGGCTGTCGTATTGTTTTAACCGTTCCTCGCGGACAAGATCCTCAAGAAACTCGCGATGCTGTCTTTCAAAACTTAACCGTTGCCGATAGCGGACAGCAAACTCAAGGCGTAAATACTTATACTGGTGGCGGCAAAGAAGGTGATATTCTCAATCAAATTGGAGGAGTACTGGGAGTTGGCAAATCTTCTAATTCTTCTGCTGATGGTATTAATTTAAAACCGTTCCTCGACCCCAAAGATGGCGGTACGGGCGATCGCCTCAAACCAGCTAATAAATCTAATTCTCGGTCGTTGAGTCCCGATCGATTTCGATAAAAATTAGTTGTTCGTTGTTCATTGTTCATCGTTCATCGGGCAAGGGGCATCGGGCAAGGGGCAACAAAAGTTCGGAGAAAGGAGTAGCCTTCGGCACGACTTCGTCTACGTCTACGGAGGTAGTGCGTTGGCTGTTTAACTCCGAATTTCGATTGCGTAGCACGACCAAAAGGAGCATTTCCAATTTCCCTATTCCCTACTCCCTCTTCCCTACTCCCTCTTCCCTACTTAGCCTTACGCGCTTCTGCTTGGGCGTTGTCTTGGCTAGTTTGTTGACGAATTTCTGGCGTTACGCAAACGCGATCGCCTGGAGTGGCTTCGCGCCACACATAATCATCAATACAGCTTTCAGGATCGTAAGCTGAAGCGTTTCTGCGTTCTTCTACTTGAGAGTTGTCGAAAGCAACTTGTTGACGAGTTTGAGGGGAAACACAAACGCGATCTTCTGGTGTTACTTGTCGCCAAACATAACCACTCAAACAGCCATTAGTATTATTGCTGCTGGAATTACTAGCAGTAGGAGTATTGTTTTGGAGTTGCCCTTGTGCTTCTGTTTGCGATTGGTTAGGTGGTTGGGCTTGAGGTGGTTGGGCTTGCTGCTCTTTTGATGACGCTCGTTTAGCAAGAATTTCATTTTGTAATTTGGTTTTTTTCGACTTCCAATATTTATTAGTCGGGACAATTACATCAGCAGCTTCGATCGCTTCTTGCCATCTACTATCAACGATCGCTCTTTGGGCATCTTCTAAAGATTTTTGATTTTGCGTCCATTCCTGATTCCATCGATCGATTAGTCCTTTTGCTGTTTCTACTTGAGAGACGTTAGGGGGAATTACTTGCAGCATGGCGATCGCTTCGTCTAGTTTGCCTTCTCCTTCGTATTTTTGTTTTGCTCGCTCGATTAAGTTTACAGACCAAAGAGCGATTTTTTCTTGGGCGTTTGAGTATTCGTCGATCGCTACGATCGAGACTTTATCTGCTTCAGAGATCGCGTCTTTATAATTGCCACCATTTGCTAATTTATTAGCTTTGGCGAGTATTTGTTTGGCTTCGGTTTTTTCGGGAGCGATTATCGGAGCTAGGGTTGTATTAGCGCTTGGCTTGACCGCGTTCGTGTCTGTCTTTGGCGGTGGAGGTTTGGGGATATTTGTTGTTTTGGTTTTGTCGATCGCACTCGTTTGTTTTGGTTCGATCGCGCGATTGCTAGAACTAGACTTGGTTAATGATGTATCTTTTGTCGCTAGTTTTGGTTGGTTGGCTTTGGTTGGTTTGGATGTTGTGGACTCTGTAGTTGCGGATTTAGCTGTAGGTTTACTGTTGCTAGCAATTAGTGCTGAGTTATTATCTTTGTCCGATAGCATTGGTGCGACGATGCTAAAAAAACCTGCTACTGTGGCAATTATTACTCCTCCTCCGATGGCGATCGGATAGAGTTTTTTATTGTTGTTGCCTCGCCCAGAAAAACGATCGCTTCTTCTCGGTTGAAGAGCGTATTTGGGGCGATTGCCAATTATTCCGTTACTGTTTTGCTCGGCAATATTTGGATTAATTTTTACATGAGAAGTTGCAGGAGAAAATGATGGCTCGATCGCTTCAGTCAAATCGCGATCGACAAAGGTATTTGTTCTGGAGTTATAATTTTGCGGCGTAACAGTTCGCTCGTTCGATCGAGCTGAATGTTGACTGGGAACAAAAGTATTGTCTCTTGAGGGAGTAATCGAAGGCGAAGCGGGCGCATTTTTTTTCGCTTCAACTGGTTGAGGCACAAAATTTTGCCCGATCGGGCTAATCGAATTTTGATGAGAAACAAACCCACTCGCATTACTCGCACTATTTGACTGGGGAACAGTTCGATTTTCTCTTTTTTCGTTAACCTGAGAAGGCGCGGCTGTCTTAGCGTTAGTTACAGTGTTGGAAGGCGGAACGTTTTGCTTGGCATGAGCATTTGCTGTTTGAGACGGACTCGCCCAAGGATCGTATGTTTGTGCGTTCGATTGCGTAGCACTCCCTACCGAAGATCGCGAAGAACTGGAAATTGATGGCGGTGAAATAATTGTTGAATCTGAATTAGCATTCAATTGCGTAGCACTTGCGGCCGCTGTTTCGGGCCGTTGCACGGCACTCATGTGTGCCGCCCCTACCGAAGATCGCGAATTGTTGCCTGTAATAGTAGTTGAAGATTGATAGTTTAGCCTCTCCAAAGCAATCAATACGTCAGTCGCAGATTTATAGCGTTCTTTGGTGTTGTGACGCACCATTTTGCTAAGAGTATCTGCCAAAATTGGACTGACTGAAGTTAAGTGCTGCCAGCGAACTTCGTCTGACTCGTCTTCTTCTAAATGTCTGGGATGAATGCCTGTTAAAGCTTGAATGCACATCATTCCCAACGCATAAATATCGCTGCTGGGTTTTGGTCTACCTCTAAGTTGCTCGGATGGAGTATATCCAGGACTACCAATATCGATTGACAAATTCGCCGCGTGAGTCAAGTCGTGTTGAAATTGCTTGACCGCGCCAAAGTCAATTAAAACTAACTGCTTGTCCGATTTACGTCTGATAATATTGGGGGGCTTAATGTCTCTGTGAATTACGCCTTTTTGATGCAAAACTTCGAGTACCGGGAGAATGCCTTTGAGCAATCCCATCACATAAGTTTCACCCAATTGTTTGCCCGATCCCATTTCTTTGCTTAAATCCTGACCGTCGATAAATTCTTCGACTAAGTAAAATTCTGAATCTTGCTCGAAATAGGCAAACAATTGCGGTATTTGATCGTAATTTGAAAGTTTTGCCAGAATTTCAGCTTCTGTTTGAAACAAACGCTTGGCTGTTTCTAAAAATCGAGGCTCGTTAAAAAATGGTTTGAGATGTTTGACGACGCATCTAGGATGACCGGGGCGATGTTTATCGATCGCCAGATAAGTGTGACCTTGTCCGCCTTTTCCTAGAAAATCAACAATTTGATATCTTTGTTGGAGTATATCGCCAATCATATTAAGCCTTCAATTTAGTCAAAACAGGTGTTGTCTGTGTGGGGAGAAAGTTTATCCAAGCTCAAGAATACAGAAATTAAATAAGAATTCGGAAAAGGTTGTTCCGAGATTAATTCTATCGTTTGCGTGTCATTTAATTACGCCTTAAAGATTACTTTCTTGGTAAAAAATATGTTAATTGCCGAACAAAGATTACGGTAAACCGAGCGATCGCTACTGACGAAAGAGGGTTAAGAAATATTACAATTATGAAAAGGAAATGAAATAAAAACTAATTAACAATGAGTATTAAAGACAAACCACCTTCGCGATCGCGCCTGATTGGCAATATTCTTTTGCTGGTGGCGGGTTTATTTTTTCTAGTAAACTTATTTTTGCCTCAATTATTTGGGCCGTCGATTCCGCAAGTTCCCTACAGTCTTTTTATCCATCAAGTGGATGACGGAGATGTGGCTAGGGTTTCAGTCGGTCAAAACGAAATTCGCTACCAAATTAAAGACGATAAAGGCGAACTGGGACAAATCCTCAGAACTACTCCCATCTTTGACTTAGATTTGCCCAAACAACTCGAAGCCAAAGGTGTAGAATTTGCAGCAACACCACCTTCTAATAATGGTTGGTTTACTACCATTATCAGTTGGGTGATTCCTCCCCTCATTTTTGTCGCAATTTGGCAATTTTTCCTCAGTCGCGGTGCTGGTGGTGGCGGCGCTGCTGGCGCACTTTCTTTTACTAAAAGTAAAGCAAAAGTGTATGTCGAAGGCGATGCTGCTAAAATCACTTTTAAAGACGTTGCAGGTGTAGAAGAAGCTAAAGTCGAATTAACAGAAATTGTTGACTTTCTCAAAGCGCCCCAACGCTTTACCGACATTGGCGCACGCATTCCCAAAGGTGTGCTGTTAGTCGGCCCTCCAGGAACGGGTAAAACTTTGATGGCGAAAGCTGTCGCTGGAGAAGCAAACGTTCCCTTCTTTAGTATTTCTGGATCGGAATTCGTCGAACTATTCGTCGGTGCGGGTGCGGCAAGAGTCCGCGACTTATTCGAAGAAGCGAAAAAGAAAGCACCTTGTATCATCTTTATCGACGAGTTGGACGCGATCGGTAAATCTCGTTCTGGCAATGGTTTCTATGGCGGTAACGACGAACGCGAACAAACCTTAAACCAATTGCTAACGGAAATGGATGGATTTGCTGCTGTTGGTGCAACCGTAATCGTTCTCGCTGCAACCAACCGTCCTGAAGTTTTAGATCCTGCTTTACTTCGTCCCGGTAGATTCGATCGCCAAGTTTTGATAGATCGTCCCGATTTGGGTGGTCGTCTCAAAATTTTAGAAATTTACGCCCAAAAAGTAAAAATCGGTGAAGATGTAGATCTCAAAGAAATTGCTACTCGCACCCCTGGTTTTGCTGGTGCAGATCTAGCTAATTTGGTTAACGAGGCAGCATTATTAGCCGCCCGTGAAAATCGCCTTACCGTGGCACAAAAAGACTTTAACGAAGCGATCGAACGCGTCGTAGCCGGTCTAGAGAAGAAAAGCCGCGTCCTCAACGAAAAAGAAAAGAAAATCGTTGCCTATCATGAAGTCGGTCATGCTTTAGTCGGTGCGCTAATGCCTGGAGGCGGAAAAGTATCCAAAATCTCGATCGTACCTCGCGGTATGGCAGCTTTGGGATACACCCTACAAATGCCTACAGAAGACCGTTTCTTAATGTCGGAATCTGAATTAAAAGATCAACTTGCCACTCTTTTAGGCGGACGTGCCGCAGAAGAAGTCGTGTTTGGCAGCATTACCACTGGTGCTTCTAACGACTTGCAACGCGCCACCGACATGGCAGAAAAAATGGTGACAACCTACGGTATGAGTAAAGTTTTAGGCCCTCTAGCATACGATAAAGGTCAGCAAAACGCCTTCCTCGGCGATGGTATGATGAACCCGCGTCGTATGGTTAGTGCCGAAACTGCCAAAGCGATCGACGAAGAAGTTAAAGAACTCGTCGAAACCGCCCATCAAAATGCTTTAGGAATTCTGCAACAAAATCGCGAATTGTTAGAATCGATCGCCCAACAAATTTTAGCAACTGAAGTAATTGAAGGCGAAGAGTTACAAACACTTTTAGGTCAAGCTAAATTACCAGAAAATTTTGCGGTGACAGTGTAATTATCTAACGCGATCGCGCATTAAATACAAACTCGATCGGGAGGTTGGTTGAAAGTTCTAAAACGAACTCACCACCTCCTTATTTTTTTTTTCGATTGCGTAGCACTCCCTACGGGAGATCGCGTAGCGATCGCTGCGACGGGGCATTCTTCCGTCTCTCTGAGGCAGAGAGATGCACGAGGCAATTCCGAAGCCAGCCAGCCCCTCCCCAATCGCCCGACTGAATTACAGAACGAAAAATCGATTTATAGTGAATCCGATCGCCATAGAAAACGTTATAGTACTGTAAAATAGTACTATAATTAGATGAATCGAAAACAACGTAATACTTATAATGCTATTTTCGCCGAACCAATTCGTCGCAATATTGCTTGGAATAATGTAGTGTCATTAATTCAAGCTTTAGATGGCGATGTCATTCAGGGTGATGGCTCTAGAGTACGCTTCGATTTGAAAGGTATTTCGCTCAATATTCATTCACCTCATCCAGGAAATGAGTTAAAGCGTTATCAAGTCAAAGCTGTTCGTGATTTTTTGCTTAAAGCAGGAATTAATATATGAACTACAAAGGATATGAAGCTGTTTTAGAATTCGATGAAGAAGACCATTTATTTGTTGGTCGAGTAATTAATATTCGTGATGTCATTGCTTTTGATGGTTCTTCGGTAGATGAATTAGAAAAATCTTTTCAAGCTGCCATTGATGAGTATTTGCAAGACTGTCAATCTATGGGAAAAACACCCGATAAACCTTTTTCTGGTCGATTTAATCTTCGCATCTCTCCCGATTTACATCGACAAGCTGCTACAAAAGCTTGCAAAGAAGGTATTAGCTTAAATACTTTAGTCGAAAAAGCACTTCGCCAAATGTTGTTGAATTAGCAAAAATTATCCGTAAAACGCGATCGCAGCACAAAAAAACAATCTATCCGTACTTCAATTCACTCAGCACTTTAAACTACTGAACCACAGATTCAGGAAATTGACGCTGTAGGGCTGGTAAAATCGGGCAAGCTTGTTTGGTTTGTAAATTCTCCGATCGATCGCCTTTGAAAAGATTCCAACGAAATGGCCCCATAGCTTCAGCAGACATCCACAATAAACGTTTTGCCCTAGTCATCGCTACGTAAAGCAAACGATATTCTTCTGCTGTTTTTAGTTTACCTGCTTCATCCCAAGCTCGATCGGGTTCGGGTATAGCTTGCTCGATATTTTCTTGTTTGTATTGAGCGTGAACGGCGGCACGAATTTGGGCGCGGGCAACTTCTGCTAGAGTAAAACCACCTAAGAACTTTGCTGCGACGGGAGTCCAAGGTTTACCAGGAAGAGTATCTTCATGCAGGAAAGGAATAAAAACATAATCCCAGTCCAAACCTTTAGCTTTGTGCATGGTGATAATAGTCAATTGTCCGCCACGAGTGTATAAATCCTCGTTGTCTTCTTCAATTCCTTCAAATTTTTCCGAATTGACAATTTCGTCCAAAGTCTCTAGAGTACTTTTTAAAGAACTACGACCTGATATTTGTCGATCGACGCGATCGGCTAGTTTTTGTAAGGTAGCTAATTCCGAACCAGTATATTTCAAACTCAATCCCAAAAAAGAAACAAGCTGATAGTGAGGTAGTTCGATACGGGCGCGAAGTAACCCCGCACAGAATTTACGGGCTTGTTCTACTTGCGGCTTTTGAGGCGGTGCGAGGGGAGTGGGATAGAGAAACTGTTCCGGAGAAGTAGACAAAGCATTCAAATCTTGGGCGGGGATTAAACCACGCGATTCTAAAACTTCGAGGGCAGCTTTGAGATTATCGGGAGAGTGGGGGCGATCGACAAAACGAAGCAAGCGATAAACTTCTTCAGGAATTTGCGATTGACGTTCTCCCTCACTAACTTCATAAACTCTGATTTGATGTTCTTTGGATAAATAAGCTAATTGTTCGGCGATAAATTTACCCTGACGATTTTCTCGAATTAAAATAGCAGCGCTCGCTTTTGGTTGTTCTTTTAAAAGTTCGACAACTCGTTTACCAATTAATTCAACCGAGTGAAAAACATCCTTGGGCGTACAAATTTCTAAACCTTTGCCAACTGCTTCTGGATTGGCATTAGCTTGCGGATCGTCAGAATCGACAGGAAGAATATTTTGAGGACGAAACGGAAGTTCTAAATCAGATCTAGAGACGTTCGGTGAATCAGATGTAGGGACGTTCCATAAAACGTCCCTACAGGAGTCTGAATTTTCAGCAGTTTTAAATTGCTTTTCCCAAATTTGATTTACCCATTGCAGAGCGAAATTAGCTGCCGCGATGATAATTCGATTGCTTCTACCCGCCATATCCATGGTGGCAAGATTTTCGGCTCGATCGCACATTTGACAAAACCAATTAAAATAAACGGGATCGGCTGGGGTAAAAGTAGAATTAATCGCCTGATTGGGATCGCCAACGCGGACGAGATTGTTAGGGGCTAGGGGATTGGCAGGATCGGCAGAAAGAAGAGAAATTAATTTTTCTTGTAAGGGGCTAGAATCTTGGGCTTCATCTTCAAATACAGCAAAAATTTGATTTTGCCAAATAGCGCGAACGGCATCATTATCGAGGACGCGTAAAGCAGCTAAAATCATATCATCGTAGTCAATAAAATCTTGCGATCGCATTAACTGTTGATATTGTTCGTACAATCCCGCCGCTACTGCTAATATCTCGTATCCATCATTAGTTAAACTACTAATTTCCCATAAATCTTCTGGCAAAAAACCAGAACTTTTTGCTTCTCGAATTACTGTTAGAGCCAAACTCGGTAAAACTTCTGTTCGCAAAACTGACTGACGACGCAGTTTTTCTGTTTCTTCACCGTCGAATTGCGCCCCTTCTAGTAAGTTTTGATAGCGTATGGAATTAGCTACAATCCAGCGTTCGACAGCAGTTCTGATGATACGATGACTGTGATTGGGAGAAACGATCGTCGCCGAATCTAAATCTAATCCAGATAATTCTTTTTGAGAGTTAGCAATATTAAGTGCCAAACCATGAAGAGTATGAACGACAAAACCCCCAGGAGGAAGCATTAATTCTTTAAGACGTTCCCTAATTTTGCTTTTAATATTCGCCGCCGCCGATCGCGTATAAGTAACAATTACTAATTGTCTTCTGGCATGAAGTCGATTTCTGGCGATAACTAAAGCCGCCGCAACAGAAAGACTGTGTGATTTTCCCGCCCCAGGAACGGCAGAAACTGCCATCTGTCCGCCTCGCCAATCTGCTAAACTTTGTTGTCCTACCCTCAAACCGTTGCGTAATTCCTGACACTTGGTTTCTAACCACGCCAAATATTCCAATCGATCGCTGGGTGGATTTGAGAGTGTTGAAATTAGGTTAGTGTTCATTGTTGAGGAAGTAAGTCAAAAGTCAAAAGTAATTACCCGATGAGCAATGAGCAATGAACTATGAACTATGAACTATTTATATCGTTTAATTGGGCTATTTGTACTAACTTTAGCGTTTATCTTAAATTCATTCATAATTTGTCCTGCTGCTTATGCCGTACTCAGACAACATCACGAAGCATCAGGAGTATTGCGCTATCATGCTCAAGATTCTCTAAAAGATAAGCATGGTAATGCGTGGCAGGTAGTTTTATTTCCCGAAGATACCAGCGATGGAAAGACAAAATACTATTTACGTTTAGTCGGTTTTCCTGGCTTAGTTGAGTTCGTTCATCCTCAGTCTTTAGAAATTCTCACTTCTGAAGGAAAAATTGAAATTGCACCAGATATTTTTGCCGATAAAGCGCCCGCTAACAATGTCGGTCAGTTTGACTTAACAAAAATTTTACCCAAACTCAAAGAAAAAAATTTAAAATTATCAGTTATGTTGCAAGGAAATAACCAATTGTCTTTAAAAATTCCCAAAGCGATCGCGACTCAATGGCAATGGTTGACTCATGATATGTAAACGCGATCGCCATATGCAGATAATTTATTCAATAAGCACTTAATGCCCATCAAATAATAAAGGTATGAATAGCTAAGAAACTGGAACATCACAGATTCCAAAACCTGACACTACGATCGCTGCTACCAGAGACAAGTAAGCTACTACTTTTACCAAAAGCTATACTCGTCACCGATCGTGTATGTCCTTCTATCATTTGTATTTGTTTACCAGTTACCATGTCCCAAAGACGAATTGTCATATCGCCGCCACCTGTCGCCAGTAACTCGCCATCGGGACTAAAAGCAAGGCTGTGAACCGTTCTAGTATAGTTTTCCAGCCATCTTAACTGTTTGCCAGAGGCAACATCCCACAAACGTAGAGTACTACCGCTACCAAAATAATCCCAGCCACCCGAAGCGATCGTCGTTCCGTCGGGACTAAAAGCAAGGTTGAGTACATCTCGATACGCCCTAATCGTTCTAATTTTCTTGCCAGATGCTACTTGCCACAAATAAATTTTACAATCCGAACTACCAGTTGCAAGTAAAGTTCCGTCAGGACTAAAAACAACACTTCTAACGCAACCTTTATGTTCAAACCAAGTTTTTTGTTGCCATCCAGAAGTCATATCCCATAATTTGACTGTTTTATCCCAACTTCCCGTAGCGAGTAACTTACCGTCGGGACTTATAGCAATGCTATTTACCCCATCTAAATGTCCAATAAAAGTTTTTAACGGTGTGCCAGATTCCACATCCCACAAAATAGCTGTCTTGTCTTTACTAGCAGTTGCTAGTAATTTACTGTCAGCACTAAAAGTAAGCCTTTCGATCGCCCCTTGATGTTCGTTGAAAATCTTGAACAATTTGTCAGATTCTAGATTCCACAAATAAACTCGATTTTCATCTCCACTAGTTGCAAGTATTTTATTGTCGGGACTTAAAGCTAGATTTTTAATAAAATTTAAGTTATTTAACTTCTCAGAATAGTTTTGCGTCTCTATATTTATAGCTCGATCGCCTGAAACTAAATCCCACCAATGCGCCGTTTTATCTTTACTCTCAGATTTAAGTAATTTTCCATCGTTACTAAAACTAAGATTTACGATCGGTTGTTGATGTCCTTGTAATAGTTGTGTGGGATTTCCCGAAACTACATCCCACACAACTATTGCATCGTTGCCAGTAAAATAGCGATCGCAAGCGGCGGCGAGTAATTGACCATTGGGACTAAAAGCAAGACTTTTTCCCAACCGTCTCCCAGCATCTTCTTCTTCGAGGCATTTTAATTGCTTTTGCGAATCGATATTCCAGAAACGAATAATATCGTTCCAACTTCCAGATGCAAGTAATTTGTTATCGGGACTGAAGGCTAAACTTTTAACGGAAGCAGTATGTCCTTGCAGTTGTTTGACCAAATTCCCAGACTGGACATTCCAGATATTAATAAGGCGATCGCTGCCAACTTGGGCAGTAATTAATTTGCTATCGGGACTAAAAACTAAATTACAAACCCAACCACGACCGACTTCAATTTGTCGCGCTAGTTTGAGTGTGCGTAAATTCCATAGGTAAATTCGATGCTTCCAACCCAACGCTAACATAGTGCGATCGGGGCTAACAGCAGCGCATTCAATCGGACAATCTATTTGCCATAACAGGAGATCGCTATTAATATCAGTTAAACTTGCCCCAGCGCTAGTTAAAAATAATGTTAGTTTGTCGGTAAAAGCGATCGCATCTATAAAATTTCCGTTACCCAAACTTTTTTGCATTTTCTGTCGAACAAGAAAAGGCAGAGTAACTTTATTTAAATAGCTCAAATTCTTTTTATCTGCTTGCCAAAGTAGATGATAAGCTGTCCACAATAATAAGCCAGTTTCAGTTTGGATGAGATTGCTTAAAAATTCCTTACCTCGAGCGCCGTATTTGAGTGAATCTTCAAGAGCGGCAATTTTTACTTTATCCTTATTATTTTTCAACCGCCATTTAACTCCTTGCATTCCTCCTAAAACCACAGCCAATTTTGGCTGTGGAGAATTACCACCCAAAACTGCATCGTCACAAAGAGGTAGATTTTGTTTGTTATGCACTTTTATTAGAAATTATTAATAATAAGGCTTAAAAAAAAATTTAGAAATGAAAACAAAAAAAAAGATTATTAGTAACTTTTAAATAATATGACGTAAGTAATTATTTTGAAGTGAAGAATGTATGAATTATCTTGTTTATAAAAAATAGTTTTTATGAATTTTTAAGCGATCGTACATAAATACAGCAATGCCAAAAACAAGATCTCCCTTTGTTTGATTAACAAAGAGAGATCTTCTTTTTTTTTAGTAATGAACCTGGCATCGAACTATTGTTCCGCTCGGCTACCCGAGAAGTATCTTCGCCGCAATCACGTTTCACTATCGAGTTCGGGATGGAGTCGAAGTGGTTCCATGACGCTGGAGACACCAGGTATAATCGTGAGG
>JBOFLQ010000176.1:0-89225 GCA_051657945.1 Xenococcaceae cyanobacterium
GTGACTTCGATCGTCTATTATTTGTAGTTAATTACCTCAAATCTTTGTAGATAAATCAATATTTTTGCAGCGATTGTCAATCTTTTCAAAGACTGATAAATTGTTTTATGCAGTGGAAACAGCAATCAACCGCGCATAAGCGATACTACTTCCTGATTGCAAAGTAATCGAATCAAACACCTACCCAAAACATGAATCATCATTACTGTTGACTGCTTACTGTTGACTGCTCACTGACAACCGATCGTGAAAAAGGTTGAATTTTTTGCAATTGTTCTGCTTCTTTGGTTTGAGCGTGATACAAATCCCAAGCATTTTGCAGATTAAGCCAAAAATTGGGATTATTACCCAATAATTTAGACAACCGCAGTGCAGTAGATGGTGTAATACCTCTTTTGCCGTTAACTAATTCGTTTACTCGTTGATAGGGAACGTCAATAGCTTTGGCAAGTGTTTGCTGAGTAATTTCCATTGGTTCTAAAAATTCGAGGAGCAACATTTCCCCTGGATGAGTTGGAGGTCGATATTTTGGTAATTTCATAAACTGATGCTTAATGATAGTCAACTGTTAATTGTCTCAAATTTTTGTATATAAATCGATCGATATAACGACTGTCTTCTTTATTTAAAATCAAGAGAATTTTGGTATTATTCCGAATAAGTTATGTGTGTATATTTAAGCAAATGACAATGAAAAGATTTTTCAGTAATAAATTAAAACAAAATTTAGCTATTTATTGCTTCTTATTTGTTTTTATATTTATTGCTTTTAATTTTTTAGTTGTTAAAAATTTTTCTGTTCCCCTTACAGGATATTTAGGTGATGGCCCTGGTTCGCTGACTAATCGCGATCATGTCGATTTTATGGAATATCCAGGGTTTTATTTAGCTCAAAATTTACGTTTTCAACCATTACCAAATCTAAATTTAGTCGGCGATCGCACTTTTTATCCCTATGGAGTAAATGTTGTCTTTCAACCTTGGGCATTAGAAAGAGATTATTTTTATGCGATTTTTTATTATTTATTTGGTACTGGTGGCTGGTTACAAATTTATTATTTTTTGAGCATTTTAATTACAGCATTCGGTACTTTAATGCTGTTGAAATCTGATTATGGAATAATTCGGGCTGCTTTTGCTAGCTTAACTATTACTTTCACTAATTTTTATGCAGTCAACAAATATCCGCATCATTTTAATATAGCTGTACTGCACTGGACTGTTCTTAGTTTAATAGCCGATTTTTTAATTTTTAGAAAACTTATCGATCGCCAAACAATATCTTTAAAGTTAATTTTATTGAGAATTGCATTATTGATTTTAGTTTTGGGGCAAGATTTAGGATATATTGCAGGTTTCGCTCTAACTTCTTTTACAATTACTATTTCATTCACTGCGATCGCGATTGTATATAAACATTTAACCAAGCCAATTCACTTTGATAATTTAAAACAACAAATAATCATTTATAAAAATGAGTTTTTCACCAATCCATTCATACACATTTTTCTAATCGGATTAACTATTGCTGCCACCTATTTATATTTACCTCTAGTCTTACAAATTTCTCAAGCAGCAAAAAATCCAGAACTAGCTGGAATTAATTCTGGTGCTTGGTGGACAAATCCAATTAGATTATTTCTTCCCTATTTACCCATTTTTAATTATCGAGACGATTTGAGTAAAGTTTTCAAAGATATTCCCGAAACACTCAACGATGGAAGATCGGGATTATTTTTACTAGTTATAGGAATTATAGGATTATGGCAATCGCGCCGAAGAATAGTTATTTTTCTTCCTTTGCTAACTTTATTTTTACTATGTCTTTTTTACAATCCAGCTTCTTTACCAACTTTAAAAATTTTTCCCTGGTTTGCATTTAATCGAGTTAGTGGAAGAAGTACGGTAATTTATGTGGTTATTTTTACTATTTTTGCCTTACATGCTAATTTTAATTTGTTAAAAAATAACCAAAAAAGATGGCTAGCGATCGCTTTAATTTTTCTCGCTTGCCTGGAAATTCCTAGTGCTTATTTTCTCAAATTCAGTTATCAACCTTACCAACTAAATTCTAATTTTTACGCCTACATGAATTATGTCAAACAACAATCGGGAGAGGCGGTATTAGATTGGCCATTTTGTGCCAAAGGAGGAAATAGAGTTGGTATTTGTCCTTATTACAAATTGAATGGCGGTGTATTTGCACTAAGTAGATTTCATCAAAAAAAAGTAATGGGACAATTTTTCGGTCGTTTGCATCCTTCCCAAATTGCACCATATATACAAGCAGGTTGGGATAAATTATTTGTACCCAACGAAAATAAAACTCGTCAAACCAAATGTTTTAGCGATCGCGAATGGTCTTTTTTTACTGATTTCTATAAATACAATGATTTTGCTGGCATTAATCTCTACACAAATTTGTTACCAGCAGACTGTGTCGATCGGTTTTATCAGCATTTTGGCACACCCGCGATCGAAACTGATATTCCCGAAGTAGGAAGAGTTGTATTTATTCCCAAACCCGACGCATGGCGAAGTCAAGTCGATCGAAATTTAGGTAAAAAAATTAGATTAGATAGTTATTAAAAGGCGTTATAAATATTTCGCAATATTGACGAAGTCAGAAGTCACAGCCCTGTCGTTTTAAGGCAGGGTTTCTCTGACTCGCGTATGGGTTAGCTTGAAACAATACTCGCTTGACCAGCGACAATTTGTAAAGTACCTGCCGAAGATACCGACCACACACGAGTATATCGGATATTGACATCAATTGCCGCACCATCATAACTGCCAAGCAAATGCATTTGAACCGAAACAACCGAGAAACCTTCGTTAAGTTGAATACGTCGATCGGACGGCATAAGCTCTCTTAATTTCAGCATTCCAGCTCGATGTGTGTCAAGATCTTGCTGCTTACTAACAAGTTGACCTAAATGGTTGGTAAAAATGAGTTCTGGTGCAATAAGTGCGTCCAATTCAGCCACATCAGATTTTAGCATGGCTTGCCTAAGACGTTCCTCAATTTCAGCGATTTTTGCTTCTGAATGTTTGCTCATAAAAAAATTATCGCAGATGAATTAATCGGCATTATTGAAAATCAAGCTAACTTAAATTTGAATGCCCCATACTTTGAGAATTTTACAAGTTAACTAATACGATCGCGCGATCGAAAAACTCATGCGTTGCGTTGTGCGATCGCTGTTTCTTTAAAAAATATTGGCGTTGCTGAAATATTCTTAATTTTTGCCAAAAAAAAGTAGTAGAGACGCGAGCGAATCGCGTCTCTACTTTATTACTTTCCTATTCCCTAACCCCTATTCCTTATTCCTTAGCGCTGCTGAGATTCTAAGGTATTAGTCAGTCTATCTAAAGCGTCAGTAAGCCTTTCTTGGGACAAAGCTGCTGGATCTGGTTCGGCTGCTGCTGCTGCTTCTTCTTTTCTCTTAAATTTAGCAAATGCGCGAACCATTAAAAATAATGCAAAAGCAATAATTATAAAATTAAGAATTGCTGAGATAAACAATCCATATTTAATACCACCCGCTGACAATTGTGCTAAATCTTCAACTTTTGCTGCTTGCAAAGCTGGATTAAGAATTAATGGCGTGATGATATCTTCAGTAAATGAAGTAATAATTTTGCCAAAAGCAGCACCGATGATGACACCAACTGCTAAATCGACAACACTTCCTTGGAGAGCAAATTCTTGAAAGTCTCTTAAAAGTCCACTCGATCTTCTTCTTGCGTTTCCTAGAGTTGCCATGATTTTTATGTTGTCCTTTTCTTAGATTGACAAATGTTGATATATCGATCTAGCTGTCAAAAAGCTAAGTAATATCGACTAGTTTTTTTGTGTGATTATAAAGTGAATTTAATCTTGACTTGTCTTGCAAATTCTATAGCTTTCGTGGCAAATATTACAATCGTTTTTAATTTAATTTACTAACTCTTTAATGTCAGCTTAAAATTCATTAAATCTTTATTAAAATCCGCGTATATTTGCATAGGTTATTTACGTAAATTCAGATAAATTGCTTATTGCTAAATAGCAATTTATAGATCGGATAATTCGTAATAATTATATTTTTGTAGGAACGTTTCATGTACGCCCAATCTTGGCTATGTTGATGCAGCTATGGAGATTGGCATCGGTTTTAATTGCTTGAGGATCGAGGTGTGTAGCTGTTGCTCGATAACCATTTTCTTGTAAAACTTTAATTAAATGCGATCGCTTGGGAATATCCATCGATCCACGACGACCAATTTCACCTAAAGTATAAAAATAAGGTGGAAAATTGGATTCCTCTGACATTAAAGCCAATAATTCTGCTTGCTTATCCCATTGCCATTGTCGAGCTAAAGTTTGCATGTTTTTAAGTTCTTCTGCTTGATGCAAATTGCCCAACCACATCGCGCCGCTAATAACCAAAGGTGCAGCATCATAAGGACAAGTTATTATTCCTAATTGTCGCCAATTAATTTGTTGGTAATCGCCACATTGATGACAGTAACCCAAAAAACCATAATTTGTCTCTGTTAAAAGCGGACTAGAAACTAAGCGCAACATCACCCGATAAGTTTTGTTAGCATACAGAGAAAAAATTGGTTCGATACCCAATCCCATCGAAGCTGCTTGCTGTTGAATGCTACCAATAAGCAAACGCAATGCTTGTTCGTGTGCTGCTGGATGCGATCGCGCATAAGCACCGTAAGCTTTTAAGCTATTTTCTGGAATTTTCCCCGTAGCGATACGTCCATCAGTGCTAGTTAAATAAATCAGTCCGCCGATTTTAGTAGCCCAAAGTAAGGTACTTTGGTAGGGTGCGGCACAACCAAAACAATCGACATCCACCAAATCGTAATAGTCTTTTTGAATGTAGCGATCGAAAAAAAGACGATGAGCATTTTCGTGAGTAATTTTGCACGATCCAGCCGCGATCGACTCAGTAAGATTTTGTTGTAAAATCGGATTGAGTTCTGGATTGCCTTCATTTGTCCAAACCCAATCCGCACCACTTTCCAACCAATAGCGCAGCGATCGCACCCCGCAACCACTCATCGCATCTAATACTCTAAGTTGGCTATTTTGATGACGATAGCTAGCGGCGGCAAGAATTCCCAAATCTCTGATTATTTTGCTGTGAGGATTATAAAAAGCATCGCCAACTATAAATTTAGCTTTGCCTTCTCGTAAAACTTCTACTCGATCGATCGACATAATTCCATAATTTTTTTCACAGCAATTTACCAAGCAAATGTTTTCGCCTTCCAACGCGAGACGCGGATTCTTGTCCTAAACCAAAATTGGTTGTGCAGAAGGACATAAATATGCCAAATCGCAATCATCACAGTTTGGTTTGCGCGCTTTACAAATTGCTCTACCGTGAAAAATGAGGTGAATCGACAAATTTTCCCATTCTAGTTGTGGCAGGAGTTGCATCAAATCTTTTTCGATTTTAATCGGATCGGTTTGTTGGGTTAAACCAAGGCGATTACTCAAACGCTTAACGTGGGTATCTACGGTGACTCCGACGATAATTCCGTAAGCGTGGGCGAGTACCACATTAGCAGTTTTTCTCGCCACTCCAGGCAATTTTAATAACTCTTCCATTTGTTTGGGCACTTCACCCGCATATTCTTTGACGATAAGTTGACAAGAACCTTGGATGTTTTTTGCTTTGTTGCGATAAAAACCCGTAGAACGAATCAAATTTTCTAATTCTTCGCGATCGCCCGCAGCTAGAGAATATGCGTCGGGAAAACGAGCAAACAAAGCTGGAGTGACTTTGTTAACTCGTTCGTCGGTGCATTGTGCCGAAAGAATTGTTGCAACTAAAAGTTGTACGGGAGTTTGATAATTAAGACTACAAGTCGCACCTGGATAGATTTGCTTGAGTCGTGCCAAAATTTCTGGCGCACGCTGCTTTTTAGAAGCCAATTTCTTATTGCCTATTGCCTATTTTTACTGATTCAACAATTGTTGAATACCAGGTAAATTAGCAGTATCTCTAATAATTAAAAATACTCCCAAGCCTAACAATAATACCAAGCCAGTTTGCATTATTCCTTCTTGAATTTTATTGGGCAATGGTTTACCTAGAATACCTTCAAATGCCAAGAAAGCTAATTGACCCCCATCCAAGGCTGGAAGAGGCAAAATGTTGATTATGGCTAAATTAATACTAATTAAAGCACCAAATCGGAATAGATTGCTCAAGTCATTGCGAGCAAGTTCGGCACCTACTGCTACGATCGCCACAGGACCGGCTACTTGTTTGGCTGTTTCGTTAAAGTTACCAATTAATTGCCCAAAACCCTGAACTGTTAGTTGAGTAATGCGTTGAAATTCGTTAGCAGCAATAGTAAATGCTTGCCCAAAATTATCGAGCGGACGGCGAATAGCTTTTCCATTGGGAGAAAGCATCACACCAATTTTACCTTTTCCTTCCAAATCTTTTTCTGGAGTAATACTCAGGTCGATCGTATCTTTTCCTCTTTTAATCGATAGTTCAAGAGGTCGATCGGGCGAAGTTTTGATTTTATCCCTGAGAGTATTTATCGCTTCAGAGGAAGCAGGTAATTGTTCGGAGTCGATCGCCAAAACAATATCGCCAGCTTTTAAACCAGCTTTAGCAGCAACCGAAGTATTTTCGACAACTTGCGGTACGATCACCCCAGGTTGATAATTAAAATCTCGATCGCCGACAATTGCTGTTTGTGCTACCAATAAAAAATAAGCAAAAATTAAATTAGCAATTACTCCCGCACTAATGACGATGGCACGGTCTAAAATCGGACGATTGCGAAGTAAATTGGGGTCTTCTGGAGGAATTTCGCTGTCGGGATCGTCATCGGGAAAGCCGACGTAACCGCCTAAAGGAATCGCTCTAATCGCATATTCAGTGTCTTTGCCTTGATATTTTAATAAAGCAGGGCCAAAACCAATTGAAAAACGATTGACGTGAATTCCTTGTGCGCGAGCGGCAATAAAATGACCTAATTCGTGAACTAAGATTAAAACTGCTAAAACGGCGATCGCTGCCAATACTGACATATTTCAAATAATCTAAATTATTTTTGATTTGGTAAGTATAATCTAAGATTTTTTGCAAATCCTCAAATTTATACAATACCGTTGATTTTCCTTTGGTCTATTATTACAAATTTTGCTGTCATCTTGCGTTGCTCGTTGCTGTTAACTTTTATCTCAGGCTTATTTTGCAAACGTTGTGACCAAAAAACAAAAACTGTTTCAGAAAATTTTATCTGGCTCAAAAAATATTCAATTTGACGAGCTTACAACCATAGTTGAGGCATTTGGTTTCAGTCGATCGCGAGTCAATGGTAGTCACCATATTTTTGTCAACCCACACATCCCAGAATTTTTAAACCTACAAAATAGAAACGGAAAAGCTATTCCCTATCAAATAAAACAGTTTCTAAAATTGGTAGAAGAATATTCGCTGTCAATGGAAGATTAAAAATGAAAGATTATCATATCAATATATTTTACAGTGATGATGATGAAGGCTATATAGCCGACATTCCCGATCTCAAACATTGTTCGGCTTTTGGAGAAACACCAGAGGAGGCTTTGCAGGAAGTTCTCTTAGCAAAAACAGCATGGTTGGAAACAGCAAAAGAAAATGGCAATTCCATCCCTTCTCCCAAATATCGCCCTGCCATCTATCAAACTGTTGCCTAAAAATTGTTTTTAACCAATTTAATTAACGATTAGTTTTTCTTAGTTAACTTTCGTTCCCTATTGCCTATTTCTTAATATCCTTTCGCTTCAACAAAACTAGAGCCACTATTAAATAAACCAAGGTATGGACGCAGAGAATGCCCCAATTCAGGCGTAGATTCTCCCAGGTAGCATTATAAACGGGTGTTGATTCAAAAATCTCAGACAAAGGATTTTTTGCTCCTTTAGGAACTTTGGGAGCCATAGCGTTTACATCTGCAAGTGCCCCATAAGCACCGATCGACCACCTACTAATTGTCAGCCAAGAAAATTTACTAGAAATATCTTCTAAATCGAATAAAACTCCTGAAAAAATGATTTGCGGAATCATTACTAAAGGTAAAATTCCATTGGCTTCATTTTCGCTCTTGACACTGGCAGAAATCATTAAACTCAAACCAGTGCTAGCAAGAAGAGTGAGAAAGGTAGTAATTGCCAAACCAATCGGCCAAGCAATTAAATCTGGTTCGGGCGGTTTAAAAGCAATTAAAACAGTAATGACAACTAATACGGTTTGCGCTAAAACCAGTGCCGATCGAATTAATAATTTTGAACCCAAATAAGGTATTAAACCTAAATTAAGCAGTCTTTCTCGTAAATAAATAGCTGCTTCTTTGACAATTTCCCTAACCGAATTAGAAAGTCCTACCCAAATAGCAACACAGCTAAAAATGAATAACAAGCGCAACGCTAAAGAAGCCTGAGTTACTGATGGTTGATTTACTTTTTGAAGTGGATTTTCTCCGTTTAAAGATAGTGCCGTTAAAGCAATAGTAATTGGGCCAGAAATAAGGGTAAGAATTAAACTGACATTATCGCGTATAACTAATTGCCAATAACGTCGAGAGAGTAGCAACAGTTGTTTGAGAGGACCAATTCCTGTATGTACTGAAGTGTCTCTTCTAGTTTTATTCTGTTCTTCTTTACCAGGACTTAAAAGAATGCCCACATAATTTTGATATATTAACGACGTAGCGTATTTATTTGCCCAGAAGGAAATGTTGCGCTCAGTTTCTTCTTTAGTGATGCCTTTATCTAGTTTGATATAAATATCGGAGAAATATTTAAAATCTTCCGATTGCATTTCAAAGAAAGAGAGTGCCTGTTGGGGAGGGCCATAATAGCAGAGCTTGCCACCTCTTCCCATAAAAGCAATGCGATCGCACACTTCGATATTGGCAGTAGCGTGAGTAACTAAAGCAACCGTTCTACCTTGATCTGCCAACTCCCTAAGCAATTTCATCATCTCTTTATCCAAACCAGGATCGAGACCTGAAGTTGGTTCGTCCAAGAAAAATAGTTTGGGATCGGCGAGTAACTCTACACCAATGCTAACTCGTTTGCGCTGTCCGCCGCTGAGGTTACGAACAAACGTGTGTCTGACATGAGTGAGTTTAACTTGTTCGAGAGTTTTTTCAATTACTTGCTTGACATCCGTATCGGGAGGTAGACGAAGCTTGCAAGCAAAAGCGAGAACTTCTTCAACAGTAAGGTCGTAATGAACGATATCATCTTGAGGGACGTAACCAATTTGCGATCGATAAACTGCCCAATTTTGCTGGAGGTCGTCGCCATTAAGATAAATGTTACCAGAAGTAATTGGTTCGATTCCCAACAAAGATTTAAGTAAAGTAGATTTACCCGCACCGCTACCGCCCACCAAACCGACTAACTGTCCTGGTTCGATGACAAGATCGACGTTATTGAGAATCGTTTTTTCTTTACCTTGTTTGTCTTTTACCCTTCTTTGTAGTTGGTGAGCGTCAAGACGAATACGGTTGCTAGCGTTAAAAAGCTCGATCGCCTCTCGATTGTAGATAAGGCTAAAAGGGCCGATTTGAATTGTATCGCCAATATTAAGAGTTTGTTTTTTCTCAACTCTTTTGCCATTAATAAAAGTACCATTGCTACTACTATCTTGAAGAAAATGTCCGCCTTGACCGTCGGGATAAATCGAAGCATGTAGTCGCGAAATAGTAGGAGCGTCTAATTGAAACGAAGAATAGGAATTATGACTCGGCGATCTACCCAATTCTACAGGCCAATCTTGTAGACCTTTAAGAGAAAGACGGCGTTTGCTCGGTACGATAATTTGACTGGCTTTGGGATTGTAATAAGTAAGTAAAATTTGATAGCGAGGATCTTGTCCGATTTGCAATTGAGTACCATTTCTGAGCGGATGCCCCTTAGTCAAGTCGATACGAGTTTGCTCGAAGAACATACCATTGCGACTGGGAGCTTGGCGATCGCCATCATAAATGCGATAATCTCTTCCCTCTCTCTGTAAAAGTGCTTGATGCCGAGACATCACTTTCCATGGCCCTTCGGGAATTTCTAAATCCGACCAAGTGGGATCTCTACCCAAACGATGTACGTCTGCACTTAAATCGAGTTTGATAATTTGCCCTTGTTGGTTATTTAGTTCTATATACGGTTCAGAGCTAACAGAACTAACAACAGTCGGTCGATCGAAACTACCAGTCATAGTATTTGTCCGTTAAATGTTTGAATTATGACAGGCATTTATATACCTTTATTCTTAATTGGATGCTTTTTTTACTTTTTTATTAACTCTTTAACATTGAGTTTTCAAATAATATATATGATGCACTTAATAGGCATAAGCTTAATAATATATTCGTATAAAAGTTAAACAAACAATTAACTTACTAAAAATTTGAGGTAAATTGTCATGTTACGGGACAATAGGAGCAAAACGGTTAACTCGATGGCGATCGGAATTTTACTTAGCAGCACAACCTTGTGGGCGGGAGCGGCTTCAGCACAGAGTCTTTTTGATATTATCAAAATGCCGCTCAATATGATTCAAGACCGCATTCCGACACAACTTCCTAATGTTAACAGCAGAACTTTTGATAGCAACCTGAACGGCAATACTGTCAATTTTTGTATGTTTCCCTGTAGTGGAGGAAATCTTCCAGCAGGTATTCCCATAGCTGCACCTCAAGTTGCACCTAGAGTAACACCTCAAGTTGTACCTCAAAGTGTTCCCTCGAATAATATTTCTGTTTCTGGTGGTAATGTTTCTGCTCCTGGAGTTTCTGCTACTCCTAATGGTGTTTCTGTCGCTCCCAATAACGTTTCTGCCCCAGCAGCAGCTCCCTCAAATAATATTTCTGTTTCTGGTGGTAATGTTTCTGCTCCTGGAGTTTCTGCTACTCCTAATGGTGTTTCCGTTGCTCCCAATAGCGTTTCTGCCCCAGCAGCAGCTCCCTCAAATAATATTTCTGTTTCTGATGGGAACGTTTCTGCTCCTGGCGTTTCCGCTACTCCTAATGGTGTTTCCGTTGCTCCTGATGCCATTCCTCAAGGAGGACTTCCTAACGGTGCAGTCAGTCAACCAAACTCTAGTCCTGCTGTAGCTATTCCTCCCATTCAATTGCCAGTTGAATTACCAAAATTATTTTAATAAGGCAATAACGGCACTAATAATTTGAGGAAACCCGACTCCGATGGCTTCGCACTACCGTAGGTAGCTCGTGCCTTGGGAATAGGGAATAGGCAATAAGAAATAAAAAAACTTTAGACTTTAGATTTTTATCAGCACTACTCTATCGAACTTTACAATTAAACTAGCAGTTCTTTTGCAATCTTTATGGATATGGACGGGCGTATTTCCTAAAATTAAAATTGTTATGTCTAACCTGCGAAAATGTCAGCGCCATGTCAAATAAAGAGGAACTTATCGAAGGTACTCAGATAGATAATCGCTATCTAATTCAGCGTATTTTGGGACAAGGTGGATTGGGTAGGACTTATTTGGCGTATGATACTCATCGTTTTAACGAAGCTTGTGTTCTCAAAGAATTTGCTCCTTTGGAAACGGGAAATTTAGAATTTGCTAAAGCAAGAAATTTGTTTAAAAGAGAAGCTAAAATTCTCCATCAAATTCAACATCCCCAAATTCCCAAATTTTTGGCTTGTTTTGAAAGTCATGGGCGTTTATTTTTGGTACAGGAATACGTTAAGGGCAAAACTTATTCGCAAATACTCAAAGACAGACAAAGAAAAGGTGACGTTCTTTACGAATCAGAGGTAATTCAATGGGCGATCGATTTAATGCCCGTAATCGATTACATTCATTCTCGTGGCATTATTCATCGCGATATTTCTCCTGATAATGTTATGTTACCCAATCGGCAAAGTTTGCCCGTTTTAATTGATTTTGGGGTTGGTAAATTAACTATGTCACTCGATCGCGATTCAGGAGATAGCGATCTCGACGTAACCAATAGGTCTTTTGTAGGCAAGATGTCTTTTGTGGGCAAAATTGGCTATGCTTCTCGTGAGCAAATTACTATGGGTATTTGTTCTCCTAGCAGCGATCTATATTCCCTCGGCGTAACGGCGATCGTTCTGTTGACGGGAAGAGAACCAATGCAATTGATGAGTCGCGATTCTCTTGATTGGGAATGGCGAAAATATGCTAAAGTTAGCGATGCTTTTGCTGTTGTTTTAGATAAATTAATTGCCGATCGCCCCAGAAATCGATATCAATGTTCGACAGATGCTTTAAACGATCTCCAAAAATTGGTGACACCAAGAGCGAAAACATCGCATCAACTCGATTTATACAACGATGTAGCTAATGCTAGCGCTGGTTGCCATGAAACTGTGTTATCTTTGCCTGAGATCGATTCAAAAGTTCGTCAACCTTTGATGCCTCAATCCGATCGGGCGAGCGATTTAGATGAAACTGTATTCGTCGCTAACCAATCGATGACAAACTCACTACATCCAACTTCAGAAAACACTCAGCCATTATTAAATGTCCAGAATTTAGATGAAACGACTTTGGCTGTTCCCAAACCTTCTCTAAGTTTAAAAAATTTTAAAAGTGAAAGTTCTTCTCAATCTGCCGAACCAGACGAAACAATTTTATTAAATCGCCAAGAATCGCAACAGTCAAACGCTCGCGATCGCCCCTCACTAGACCCCAATTTTATTAAGTTTTGTCAACAAGAATTGGCTTTTGCGATCGGTCCTATCGCAAAATTAATAGTTCCCGAAGTCTTAGAAAAAAATCCTGATATCTCTGCTCGGCAATTAGCTAGTATTTTAGAATCTTACATTACAGAGAGCCAACTAGCACAAAAATTTAATCAACGTCTCGGTTTTTAAATTAGGGGTTAGGGATTAAAAACTATTAGCTCAACGCTCTCTCGCCGAACGTTTATAGCCTCAAAACAATGACAGATGAATCAGAAAATCAAAAAATTATCACAGACAATTTAGACAATTTAATCGATAATCGCTATCTCGTTCGCGAATTGTTAGGAGAGGGAGCGATCGGGCGCACTTATCTAGCACTAGACACGCATCGTTTCAACGAACCTTGTGTCCTCAAGGAATTTGCGCCTAGCAGTAGGGGCAAATTACACCTGCAAAAAGCGCAAGAATTGTTTAAAACAGAAGCTAAAATCTTGCTGCAACTACAACATCCTCAAATTCCTAGGCTTCTAGCCTGTTTTGAAAAACAAAATCGATTGTTTTTAATCCAAGAATATGTTTCAGGTAAAACCTACACTCAACTTCTTCAAGAACGACTTCAGCAAGGTAGAGCTTTTGAAGAAGCTGAAGTAATTAAATTGGCGATCGAGTTGTTACCAGTTTTATCATACATACACGATCGCGGTATCGTTCATCGAGATATTTCACCAGACAACATCATTCAACCTAACGATCGTCAACCACCAGTATTAATTGATTTTGGCGTTGGCAAGTTGGTTGTGTTTGACAGCGAAGAAACCCAAAGCTCGAACTCGCAAAAGTCTTTAGCAGGAACTATGTCATTTGTTGGTAAAATTGGTTATGCTCCTCACGAGCAGATTAGTATGGGAATTTGCTCTCCTGCTAGCGATCTTTATGCTTTGGGCGTAACTTCGATCGTACTGTTGACTGGAAAACAACCAACCGCCCTGATCGATCGCGAAACTCTCGAATGGCAATGGCGTTCTCGTATAGATATCAGCGAATCTTTTGCTGCAATTGTTAATAAACTTTTGGCAGCCCGTCCCAAAAATCGCTATCAATCGGCACAAGAATTATTAAGCGACCTCGAACAACTCAGACCAACTCAAAAAACAATTTTTATCCCAAGCGAAGTCAATGGGGATCGACAATTACCCAATCATTGGGAACAACGATGGTCAGAAGCGATCGAACCTTCACCCACTCAACAACAAGCAAATAAACCTTTCTTTTCATCGTCAGAATTAACTATCCCCGAAATTTCTGAACGATTCTCGGAGCATTCCGATCGACCAGTGCAACCGCCTACCAATTATCAATCTCTACCCATCAGCGATTTATTTGGTAGCGATCGCCATGACGAACAACCATTACCAGAATTACCAACCAAACTGCAAATTGACGATCGCTCGGAAAAATTCGATACTTCTATTTCTAGAGTTGAATCGACTCCACCTACACAACCGTTTCCATCTTCTCGAGTTTCTCCACCTACACAACCGTTTCCATCTTCTCAAGTTTCTCCACCTACACAACCGTTTCCATCTTCTCGAGTTTCTCCACCTACACAACCGTTTCCATCTTCTCAAGTTTCTCCGCCTACCCAAGCTTCTCCCCAGATTCATTCATCATTTATCGATGCTTGTCAAGAAAAGCTAGCTTACTATATCGGTCCAATGGCAGTTTTAATTGTTGAAGATTTATTATCTCAAAACCCCAACTTGTCGCCGCAGGAATTAGTGACAATCTTAGCGGAGGAAATTCCTGACTACAAAGGGGCGCAGGAATTTCGACACAGTTTTAATAGGGGTTAGGGGCAAAGGGCAATGGGCAGAGGGCAGAAGGCAGAGGGCAGAGGGCAGAAGGCAGAGGGCAGAGGGCAGAGGGCAGAGGGCAGAAGGCAGAACGTAACAGCCGTTTTTTACTTCTTACGCGGCACACTTCCAAGGCGCGGATTCTGAGGAAACCTCAGAATTGCATTGCGCCGCCACACCCCCGACACCCCCGACACCCCCGACACCCCCGACACCCCCGACACCCCCCTAACCCCTATCCCCTATCCCCTACTCCGTCGCCACCCAAGCACGCAACACTTCAGCAACAGTCCAAGCTTGAGCGATACAACCTTTTGGAGTCATCGGCGCATCACCATCAAAAATTTCGCTGAGACTGCCGACTCCATGGACAGAAAGATGATTTGCCATAGGTTTTAAAAAATCTCGTGCTTTGCTGCGATCGCCGTAAACTCGTAAATGAGCCAACACAAACGAACCTAACAACCAACCCCAAACAGTACCCTGATGATAAGCCCCATCTCTTTGAGTGCGATCGCCACCGTAATGACCTTTGTATTGAGAATGGTTGGGATCGAGCGATCGCAAGCCATGAGAAGTCAATAACCCGCGCGCGCAAGCATCAACTACCCCCTTTTGTTGTATGGGGCTTAAAGGGCTTGCTGGTAGCGATACAGCTAATATTTGATTGGGACGTAACGAAGCATCATCACCATCTGGGGTATCAATTACGTCATAACAATATCCCGTCTCAGCATTCCAAAAACGGTTGAATCTAGCTAAAGTACGATCTGCCATTGCTTCGTATTCTTGATGGGGTTTGCCGATTTGTCTGGACAACTTTGCCATCGATCGCAAAGCATTATACCAAAGGGCATTCACTTCAATGGGTTTACCAATACGAGGGGTAACCACCCAATCGTCAACTTTGGCATCCATCCAAGTCAGTTGTACGCCTGGTTCTCCTGCATACAGTAAGCCATCGCTAGAATCTAAATGAATTTGATGGCGAGTACCGCGACAATGCCAGTCAATAATATCTGCCAAAATCGGATATAGTTCGTGTAACAGATGGTCGTCTTCGGTAGCTTGGTGATAGGCGCGAATTGCTTCAAAATACCAAAGAGTAGCATCTACAGTGTTGTATTCTGGTCGATCGCCCACGTCTGGAAAACGATTGGGTAACATGCCGCGATCGACATGTTTGGAAAAAGTACGTAAGATCGATCGAGCAATTTCCGATCTTCCAGTAGTAAGAGTCAATCCAGGCAAGCTAATCATTGTATCTCTGCCCCAATCGCCAAACCAATGATAGCCAGCAATAATTGTTTTGCCGCTAGAATCATCACCAGAAGAGCGATCGACGATAAATTGGTCGGCAGCTAAGACGAGACGATTAATCCAAGCAGGCGCTTCGGGTGCGTCGAGAGGTCTATTTGCTTGCCACAAATCAAGGGGTTTTTGTTCTTGAGCTTGTCTTGATTTTAAGGCGGTTTCGCCGTTGAGAGAGGAATTTCGAGCGGTACTAACTACAATTGTTAGAGATTCTCCTGGCTCGATCGTTGCGGTAAAAGTAGCCGCGTGCAAATGATCTTCGCGATCGCTCAATCCTCGATCTCTTTCTCTAATCAACTCGAAACCGCTATACCAATTGGGATCGATTTTTGCGGCAAAACGATCGCTTAAAAGATAAAAAGGAACTGCGCGATCGTAGGCGGTGACACAGACTCCGTTTTCTACCTCGGTAACATCCATTTGCCAGCCGTTGCTGTGGGTGTCGCTGTGGTAATCGCGGTAGTTAACTAAAGCTTTAACTTTTAATTCGATCGCAAAAGAAGCACGGTGTAGGGTGTAACGAATGTAAGTCGCGTTTGCTCCCTGCTGCATCCAAATTCGTTTTTCTAAAATGGCATCTCCACAAGCAAACCGCCAAGTAGGAATAGTTCCTTCCAAACTAAAGCTTTCGATGTGAAGATAGCCGCGCGGTTCGATCGCCCCGTGAGTCCAGCGATTGCTGTAAAGAGGATACTCCCATCCGTCGTATAAGGCAGTTTCATCCAACTTTGCTAACAAAAGCGTGCGACCTAGAGGCGGATCTAGTGCCGCTACCAACAAGCCATGATAGCGACGAGTTAGCATTCCTGCCACAGTCCCAGAGGCATAACCGCCAATTCCATTCGTAACTAACCATTCTCGCGATTCAGACAGTTCTAAACTGCCACAGATCTCTCTGCCAAATTCCATACCCATAAACGAATGCGTTTGCTTAGGCTTCTATCTGGAGTATATAGCAGTAAGTAGGGAACGGAGGACGTGAGTCAAAAGTAGATAAAAATGAAAAGCTGATTCACGCAACTTCGAACTGCCTTGATGGGTTATTATCTGCGCCGAGATATAAATCGGCAAGGGGTAAACTGACTTCGATCTTTGTTTCTCGATTGGGAATGCTTTCGATCGCTAGCTTTCCTCCATAGAGATTGACAAGACGTTGGGCGATCGCCAGTCCTAATCCTACACCTTGTTGTTCTTCATGGTGACGATCGAATTGCATGTAAGCACCAATTCGATCGATTTGTTGAGAACTCATACCTTTACCGCGATTGCTAACGCTCAAAACCAAATAATCTTTATTTTTTTTACTTTTTACCCTGACGATCGTATTTGGTTCGGAAAACTTAAGCGCGTTATCGACAATTTCCTCAACTAATTTAAAAAAATGATTTGATTCGATTTGTACCGATGCATTTTGTAATTCTAATTTTAAATCGGCTTCTCGTTCGACATGTTGGGCGCATCTAGTGGCGACACATTCAAGAATACTAGCGATCGAATTAGTGTAACTGCTGCGAAGTTTTTCTAATTCTTGCGGATTGCTGTAAATCATTTCTAATTCCGCATACAGCAGACTATTCTGACTCAGACGCGAAAGACGATGACCGGACAAACGGATACAGTTGATGATTTGGCGAACTGTCGAACTATCGAGCTTGTCCAGGTCTGAATACAACAACTCGGAAGAAGTTAAAATTCCAGTCAAAACCGTTTTTAATTCATGAGGTAAAGCTTCAGCAATTTTAAGTCTAAGTTGTTCTAGTTCGTGTTGAATCTTTTCTTCTTGAGCTAATTTCTTTTGTAATTGAACGGCGATCGCCCGCCCCAGCTCGATCGCTGTAAAAGGATGTCCCAAATAGTCGTCAGCCCCGGCTTCGATCGCTTTACGCCATTCGACTGTGTTGCTTCGATCGCTCAACATTACAATCGGTGTTGTTAGCGTCTGTGGTCGATCTCTTAACTCGGCTATTAATTCATAACTATTTATATCTAGTGAGTTTGCTGCCAAAAGAATTAGATCGCAGTTATTTTCCAAAGTCAGTTGCTTTGTCTCGTTTCCATTTCTAGCAACGAGAGTTTGAAAATTACTCGATTGTAAAATATTTTCTAATCGCTCAACTCGATCTTTGTAACTTTCAACGATTAAAATAGTTCTTTTTTTTTTTATTAAAAACATAATTCTTGCTAATACGGTCAGTTTCTTTCCTATAAAAATAGAAACACTGAAGTTATATTTTCACTTTTAGTGTAAAAAATATTAATTAGATACGACAAAAAATTATACATGTTGTTTTCTGTGTGATTAGTATTTTAAATAAAAATAGTTAATAGTGTCCTCAGCCAGATTGCTTAATTAATCGATCTAGATAAAAATACACATCTTTTTAAAAGAGTACATTTATATATAGATCTAATTTAATCGTCACCATCGATCTGAAACGAGCTTAATGATAAAAAACTGATTTTTTCGATCGCATAAATTTAATTTTCTTACTTTAATTAGCAAAATACTTACATTATTTAACTAAAAACAAGTTGCCACTCAGCCAAAAGTTACCATAAGCTGACTCGCTCAAACAATCTACCTTTCGACAGTGTTAAATTTGCTTGACAATGACAACAAAAAATTGCTCCCTTTAGCATACATTTGTATTGTCCAACTATCTAAAATATAACAGTAAGCTATTCCCAAGGCGCGAAAATTTGTCGTGACGAGATCGATGGCTTGGCAATACCTACCCTAGATCGCGTCTCTATTCAAAATTGCCATGCGCCGCTGTTCTCTATAAATGTAAAATGATTAGTACTTTCTCTGATTCTACATCTATCGATCTATCACAAATTCGCTTAGAAATTCGCGCTTTACAATCTCGCTTGGTGGAATGGCGACGACAAATTCATCAACGACCCGAACTAGGTTTTCAAGAAATTTTAACCGCAAAAGCGATCGCCGAATTATTACAAAAATGTGGCATCGAACACCAAACAGGTATTGCTCAAACTGGTATAGTTGCCAATATTCAAGGCGATCGTCCAGGCCCAGTTCTGGCAATTAGAGCGGATATGGATGCCTTACCCATTCAAGAGGCTTCTAAAGTTGACTATCGCTCTCAGCACGACGGAATAATGCACGCTTGCGGACACGACGGACATGTAGCGATCGCTCTGGGTACTGCTTATTATCTCTCTCAACACCGTCAAGATTTTGCAGGTACGGTAAAAATTATTTTTCAACCTGCTGAAGAAGGGCCAGGCGGTGCCAAACCAATGATTGAAGCAGGAGTATTAAAAAACCCTGACGTTGATGCTATTATTGGCTTGCATCTATGGAATAACTTGCCCCTGGGAACTGTCGGCGTTCGTAGCGGCGCTCTAATGGCTGCGGTAGAATGTTTTCGCGCGCAAATTTTTGGCAAAGGCGGTCATGGTGCGATGCCCCATCAAACGGTTGATTCGGTATTGGTAAGCGCTCAAATTGTTAATGCCCTGCAAGCGATCGTCGCTCGTAACGTCAACCCGATCGACTCAGCAGTGGTAACTGTTGGCGAACTTCACGCGGGAACGGCATTAAATGTAATTGCCGATACAGCTAATATGAGCGGAACGGTTCGTTATTTTAATCCCGAATTAACTGATTATTTTGGCAAGAGAATCGAAGAGATTATTGCTGGAATTTGTCAAAGTCACGGTGCCAAATACAAACTCGATTACTGGCAATTGTATCCACCAGTAATCAATGATGCCCGCATTGCCGAATTAGTTCGTTCTGTAGCCACAGAAGTAGTAGAAACCCCAGCAGGTGTAGTTCCAGAATGTCAGACGATGGGCGGCGAAGATATGTCTTTCTTTTTACAAGAAGTACCTGGCTGTTACTTCTTTCTAGGTTCGGCAAATCCGCAAAAAGGTTTGAATTACCCCCATCACCATCCCTGTTTTGACTTTGATGAAACAGCTTTAGTTATGGGAGTAGAAATGTTTGTTCGTTGTGTGGAAAAGTATTGCGATCGATAATTAGTTCAATGTTCATTGTTTAATGTTCATTGTTCATTGCTAATAGCTAATAGGCTCTAAAATTTTCTCCTCTGCTCCTGTTGCACCTGTTGCTCCTCTGCTCCCTAATCCCTAGTTCCTAATCTATTGCCCTATACCAAAGCTTTCTTTAGGGACGGGTACATCTACTTGAATGCCAACAGGAACTTTAATTTGAGGAGTGGTATACCCATTTTCTTCAGCACCGCCACTAAGATTATAATTGCCTTGATGGGTTTGTTCGCTGCTATTAGGTCCCATATTAATTTGAGTGGTAGTACCGATCGCGTTATTATTAGAGCAATCGGGACTTATTGCCATACCCACATCATTTTGCTGTTGTGCGGTAGTGCCTTCAGGATGAACGCTAACTTGAGTTGTGGCATCGGCAGCAACGCATGCCCTAGCAGCAGGAGTTAAAGATGGTGTTAAAGGTAATAAAGTAGCAAAAGATAATAACCCAAAAGAAATTAAACGAAGTTTCATTAAAGTATCTCCTGTTATTGAAAAAATGAAAAAATAGCAATCTCTTCAATGACTAAATACGTTGAAGATTTGTGTTTATGCAGAAAATAGGGTTGAGGGAGTAGGTAATAGGCAATAGAAATAGAGGAGGTAGCAAAAACAACTAACTTAATGCTGAATGCTGCTTTAATGTTCTTCCTCATATAAATTACTGCTAAATATATATACTGCCTCTCCTGTCGTAACTAGTTCGAAAATCCCATTACATTCTTTAGATTTTTCTTCCAAATATTTTTCTGCTACCTTGGTGTTTACACCAGCTTGCTTCGCTAATTGAAATACAGTGACACATCCATTATTTTTTTGCAGTAACAGATAAAATATTTTACCAAGACGAACTTTAGTATCTTGCTGTCTTTGTTTCTGGGAATACCAAGCCATCCAACCTCCAGCCAAGGTTATCGGCAAACCAAGCAACAAATAAACGATCGCCCCCTGACTCACCTTCTTTGAGTTATCCTCAAATCTTAATGGTGTCCAAAAATAAGCGACAAGCAAAAAGCTTCCCAGCGATAGTAATAAACCAGCAGCTAATGTCTTACCTAGTTTCATGATTGATGCCGATTCGATCGTCTGCACCAATTCTAGCTTTAGCTTTTAGTAGCTTCTAAAATTCGTGAGAAATAAAAACGAGTACTTGTCATACTTTTACGCTGAATAATAAAACCATTTTCTTCTAAAATTTTTATAATATCTGCTTCGCGATGCTGATAGGCACGAGTAGTTTTACTGGGGCCCGGAAAAAATTCACCAATTTTTTTGAGAATAGTGAGAAAACAAGTTTTTGGAGCAAAACTAAGAATTAAACGCGATTCGGCGAGACTGGCTAAATGAGAGATCATTTTCGCAGCTTTTTCGGTGGGATAGTGAATCAGTACGTCCAGACAAATAACCGTGTGATATTTGCCGCTAAGGGCTTCTAAATCTTGTACGGCAAAAGTTGGATGGTTGGCATTTCCTAAAACTGTTTGCGCTTTTTCTTTAGCTTCTGCGACCATTTTTTCAGAGATATCGCTAGCGAAAACTGTAGCACCAGCTTCTGCTAGAGGAATGCTGAGACTGCCAACACCACAACCAGCATCGCAAATAGATAAATCTTTTAAATTATTATCATCTTTTAACCAGCCTAATACCGTATCGACAGTTTGTTGATGTCCGACGCGAATATCTTTTTGAACTTTATTTACTTCGCCATCGCCATAGATTCTGCGCCAGCGATCGAACCCAGTAGCATTAAAGTAGTCTTTTACAATTGTTTTATCGTCGAGGCTGCTGTTCATATATAAAAATTTAAAAAAATAACGAGCGACGGTTATTTAATTTACCAGGTCTAGGGTTCAAAAGACTACTTTTGTTCTTGTCTCGTCTAAATCTGGAAAACAAACAAAATTAAAATAATATCCGCGTTCATCTGCACGGCGCGCCAAGCCAAATCGGAGGCAACCTCCGATTTGCACGCCTTGTTTATCTGCGGACTCTTTTTTCAAAAATATCGATCGCCACCATCCAAACAAATTATGCTTCGATCGCTTCAAAATTAACGCCTTCGTAAAGATCGCGAAAAGAAATTTGAAACTTAATTGAATTTAAAACTAAATTCGCTTCTTCTCCTCGAATGTCACTTAACAACCATTGATTTTCCGATTGTTTGACAAATTGTTCCACATAAAAACTATATTGGTCGATAAGAATATATTCTTGCAACTGTGGAATCGATCGATAACATTGAAACTTATCACCTCGATCGTAATCTTTAGTTGAATTCGATAAAACTTCAACAATTAACAAAGGATTAGTAACAGTAGTTATTCCAGTTCCTTCATAAACTGGTTCTCCCCTAATAACCATGACATCAGGATAAACGTAACGTCGATATTGCGATAGCCACAACCGAACATCACCCATATAGATTTTATAATTTTGTCCTCTGAGAGCAAATTTAAAATTAGTGCAAAAATTAAGTGAAATTTCATTATGATTTGTTGTTCCTCCTGTCATTGATACAATTTTTCCGTCATGATATTCGCTTTTGTATTCGGCAGTTTCTTCTAGTTTCAAATACTCTTCTGGAGTGTAATAGCGTTTTTCCAGTTGTGTAGTCATAAATAAATCTCCTATTTAACAGTCATTTGTTCTACCAATGAACTATGAACTGTGAACCATTACTTAATTGCTAGTCTCTTTTTCCTCATCCAAATAGCCAATATTCCTAAAAAAAACAATCCCATCAATCCTGCGATCGGATTACCATCAATTCCCGTTACCCAGTCGGGGGCGCGATCGCGATTTTCAATTAATTTTCCAATGTTGAGAATGTAATATCCCCAAACCAAACCAGCATGTAAACCAATACAAATACCCAGGCGATCGCGATATGCACCTTTCGCCCAAACTAGAGATAATCCCAATATTACTAAAGCGGGAAAAGTAACAAAGGTGCGAATTACTTCGTCAATTGGTTTAATAAAATGCGATACAGCAAAAACTAAAGCATTCGCCCAACTAACAGTTTTTATCTGATAATCACGTCGTAATTCATCCAAAATCCAACCGCGAAAGACTAATTCTTCAGCAAATCCTACTCCGATCGCACTCAACAAACCTTCAGCAATTACTTTTAATAACATTACCGAAGGCGTTTTAATTTCTATCCAACCAAAAATTGCTTCTGTTGCAAATAAACCGAGACAAAATAGCAACCCAATACTCAAACCATTAAAAAAATCGATCGCGTTTTTTCTCGATCGAACCAAACCGTAAGTTTGAATTATTTGGGGTTGTTTATGAACGTACTTTCCCCATCTTGGCAATAATATTAAAAACAAGATAAATAGCAATCCCATCGTTAAAATCGTAACTAAATTGGGATCGTTATTTAATAATAAATAAATTGGCGCGGCAAATGGCAGCCAGATGAGTACCAGGGTTAAAAGAAAAATACCCAGCCGTAATGGTGCTGGATAATTTGCTATTTTCTCGAAATTTAGTTTCAAAACAGGTTTGCCGAGCGAATTTTGTAAATTTCACTTAATTCTATCTCGTTTCTCCTCTGCCCCTTTGCAATCCCTTGCCAGGTTATGGAAAAAACAGATCGATTACTCGTCTGGCTCGATCGAACTACCTAATCCATGACTTTTTAACGTTTCGCAATAAAACTCTGCTGGCTCTAAAGCGCAAGTAATTACTAAAGCCGTTCCGTTGGTATGAGCTTCCATCATAATGTTGACTGCTTGAGGCTGAGTCATTCCAGCAACTGTCTTCATTAAAGTTTGTACTACATATTCCATCGAGTTAAACTCATCGTTATGCAGCAAAACGCGATAGCGAGGTGCTGGTTTGCGAACTGTTTCTGTGGAACGCTTTTCTAGTATTTCTGTGGACACTATTCTACTCCTTCATATTGTTGATTTGCACAGTATTCCCCACCATAAAAACTAGATTTGACACTCCCCGCGAGTTCAGCGACGGGGATTCTTCTCTCAGCGAGCCAACTTACCCTTTGCTGAGTTTGCACCAACTAAGATAGAGGTCGATTCTCCAGAAGCGTTGCCAGTGTCCAGCACTGAGGTTCCTGTGTGCCCCACAGTACCCAATCCTGAGTTAAGGATATTTATACCAGCGTTGTGGTCGCGGTCTAACTTGCATCCACATTGACAAACATGAGTGCGAGTAGACAAAGATTTCTTAACCACAGTGCCACAGCTAGAGCACTCTTGGGACGTGTAGGCAGGATTCACCGCAATAGTCACCCGTTTAAATACCTTGCCAAAATACTCTAACCAAACTCGAAATTGATACCATCCAGCGTCATTAATTGACTTTGCCAGACAATGATTTTTAACCATGTTCCGGGTCCGCAAATCTTCATAGACGACTACATCGTTAGATGTGATTACGCACCTTGCCAACTTCACGGCATGATCTCTACGCTGTCTACTTATTTTGAGGTGAACTCTAGCTAATTTAACTCTAGCTTTACGTCGATTACTAGAGCCTTTGACTTTACGAGAAACTAATCTTTGCGACCGCTTCATCTTTTTCTCTCCAGTCCGGTAGAACCGAGGATTTTCAACTTTAACACCCAACGAATCGGTGTAAAAAGATTCTAAGCCAACATCTAAACCAATGGTTCGATGTGTTGGTTCGATTACTTCTTCTCGATCTACTTGGATGCAGAATTGAACATAGTAACCATCTGCTCTTTTAACCAATCTTACCCGCTTAATCTGGTCTGGTTGATAGAAATTTAGGTCACAAGTACCTTTCATTTTTAGTCTACCAATCTCATTTTTATCGGTAAAGGTGATTGTTTTACGGTCTTGTGCAAGTTTCCATGATTGAGTTTTATACTCAACTGAACGGTTGTCTTTTTGGAAAGATGGAAACCCCTTCTTCCCAGAGACTTTCTTGTTGCAGTTGTCGAAAAATCGCGATATGGCTGCCCATGCTCGTTCGGCTGATGCCTGTCTAGACATTGCATTAAGTTTGTTCACAAACGGAAACTCTTTGGCTAATACGGCACTATATTTACTCAGATCGTATTTATTAGTCTTTGGATTATCTATCCACAAACGAATACATTTATTCCGAATAAACTGTACAGTGCGAATAGCCTCATCTATAGCTGTGAATTGCTGAAATTTTCCGTAAGTCTTAAATTCCAAAACAAGCATGATTCGACCTTATCACGATAATTATACTCTAGCGTAGCCAGCGTATAATATCAATGATGTTTGCAAAATAGCTTGGGTGAAAGGCAGACGGCGGCGTTGCATCGGCACGAGTCGCTTGAACACCCCGCTAGTCAAGAGACGGGGCGATCGAGCTCCCGCTTATCTAGCGTATTTTTTATATTACCTATATTGGCTAAAGATGCAAGCACATCAGCAACACTTTGAGGTGGTTTTGCGCGGTAATTTTGATTAATATTTAAATTAAGTAACAAAAATTAATTTTACTTGATTTATGCAAATAGCAGCGATCGCTGATGTTTCTTTTCCCGGTCAATATTGGCAATGGCGAGGACATCAAATATATTACGTCAAAGCTGGGCGAGAGGGAACGGGAAAACCTCCTTTACTTCTAATTCATGGTTTTGGTGCTTCTACCGACCACTGGCGCAAAAATATCGCTCAATTACAGGAAGATTTTCAAGTTTGGGCGATCGATCTTCTCGGTTTCGGACGTTCTGAAAAAGCTAACGTTGAATACAGTGGCATTCTTTGGCGCGACCAACTTCATGATTTCATTACCGAGGTTATCGGTCAACCCGTAATCTTAGTCGGTAACTCTTTAGGTGGTTATGCTGCTTTGTGCGTGGCAGCACAGCGTCCTTCATCTGCATCTGGTTTAATTTTACTCAATAGTGCTGGCCCTTTTAGCGATACCCAGACTGCACCGAAAAATCCTTTTCAAGAGGCGATATCATCGATCGTTCGATCGATTTTGTTGCAACCGCTAGGAAGTTATTTGTTATTTCAATACGTCCAGCAACCTTCAACGATTCGTAAAACTCTTGAAAAAGTTTATCTAGACAAAAGCGCAGTTACCGATCGCCTGGTGGAAGAAATTCGCCGTCCAGCCTTGGATAAAGGTGCGGCACAAGTGTTTGCTTCAGTGTTTAAAACGAACCAAGGAGAAAAAGTAGACGTGCTTTTGCAAAAATTGCAATGTCCTCTTTTACTATTGTGGGGTGAAGCAGATCCTTGGATGAATTCCAAAGAAAGAAGCGTCAAATTTAAGCAATATTGTCCCAACCTAACAGAATATTATCTTACAGCAGGACATTGCCCTCATGACGAAATTCCAGAACAAGTTAACAATTTAATCAAGTCTTGGATTTTTGAAGTCTGTCATTCTTAATTTAAAATTTAGGCTCTTCGCTTCGATCGCCGCGTAAAAATTTTGCCTGGTTCTATTGAAGCGACTGCTTTTTTAAGAGGCATTATTCGCACGGTGAGTTCTTTAGAGTTGACTTGATAAACTTTTTTCTGAGTAATATCCAATCCAGTCAGCCAGCCACTGTTAGGATGATAAGCACCAGTATCGATATCTAACCATCCCGCTCCCGATGCGATTTGCCCCGGCGCAATTCCAGGGAGAGTAAAAGTGATCGTATGTCCTGTAATAATTAGTTTATTTTTAAAATAAGGTTCGCTACTACCGTGAAATTCATCGCGAATCCAACAGAATTGTTCTTTTGATTGCCGTTCGAGAGGTAAATCGGGATCGACTCCTGCATGAACCAACCAAACATCCCCTAAATCTATATATGTAGGCAGAGACTTAAACCAATCGATGTGTTCTTGCGGAATTTTATTATTGTAGCTGGCTATGGTGGAATGACCGCCGCTATAAAGCCATCCTTGATAAACTTCGATCGAGGTAGCACCGCTATCGACAACATCGAGGAGCATTTCTTCGTGATTGCCCAATATGCAAGGATAGTTATTTTGTAAAACCAATTCTACTACCTGAGCGCTTTTAGGTCCTCGATCGATCAGATCGCCTAAAAAATAAACTTGGTCTTCTTTTTTAGGAGCGATCGCTTCTAATAGAGTTATCAGAGCATCATAGTGACCGTGTACGTCACCAATCACAATTCGGCGGTGAGTCATGTTGATTTTGTTAGTTAGGGGATGGTGGCTGCCTTGCTTGCGTTTATTTAGTTGCGCTAACCAAAACAAATATGCTCTGGTACATACTGGTATTATTCCCAGATTCGCTCGAAAAATTTGTTTTTCAGGTTTTAGTTTAATCTAGGATTTTAAATATTATAAAAAAATAACTAGGTAAGGATTAGGCAACTAAACCGATTAAACTCTCTCTCACTCTTTTTTTTGCCATTTTTATTATTTATCGGAACAATCGTGTTTGCAAATACAGCAGCTAAAATCAACATTCTCAAACAACCAACGAGCTTAGCTTGGATCGAACAAGCGATCGCTAACTTAGATGAAATTTTACTAGATCATTCTCACTGCGAGCGAAAAGCGGCAGGCATAGCGCTTAATTTTATGTTCCGTTACCCTTCTAAGACTAAACTAGTTAGGGAATTGACAGCAATTGCCAAAGAAGAATTAGAGCATTTTGAACTCGTCAATCAATGGTTGGAAAAACGAGGTATTGCTCTAGCTCCTCTCAATGCTCCGCCATATGGTTCTAAACTTAAAACACATATTCGCCATCAAGAACCCGATCGCCTGCTCGATTCACTTTTGGTATCTGCCTTAATTGAAGCTCGTTCTCACGAAAGATTTGGCTTATTGGCGGCGCATTGTCCCGAACCAGACTTAGCTAAATTCTATCGCACTCTCATGGCATCTGAAGCACGTCACTATGGAATTTATTGGCTACTAGCAGATACTTATGGCGATCGAGATATTATTCAAACCAGACTCGACGAGTTAGCCAACGCCGAAAGTGAGATTCTCTCTAGCTTGCATCCCGAACCGAGAATACATAGTTAACTATAGTTCAGTGCTTCGTTGGGCGTTGCTACTTGGCTGTTTACTTCTGAATTGTGACTTTTGACTTGTGACTGGTCACTGAGCAAGTCTGTGTGTTGACTTCCCTATCCCCTAGCCTCTAATCCTAATTCCTCTGAAACAGGAAGTCGATCGGGAATTTTACTCGAACCGTACAACTCAACGAATCTTTGATACAGCCACATGGTATCGCGATCGCGATTCTTACTTGAGTTGAATAAACGTTCTGTGTTTTTTTGTGCGAGCTTTCGTAAATATGGTAAATCTTCAAACAAAGTCAAGCTTGCAGCAAGATGCAAAATAATTTGTAGAATTGGTCTTGGCCATTCTAAATTAGTGTAGATATCAACGTAGAATTTATGTTGGTTGTTGCTGAGGGGAAGCGCGTTAAATAATACGGTGATGCGTTTGTCATTGTAAACTGGAATGCTTAATTCCACGGTATACGGTGTTAGTAAACTTAAATTGACATTAACTACAGGTTTGCGCCAAATTCTTAAAACATTCATTGGCGAATCTAACATAGTTTGAAACTCGATCGTCCCGCCGCTATATGTAGACTGAACGTGATTGACACCGACAACCCTTAAATTGTTGAGACTAAAGTTATGAATTGTTTCTAAATGCTTTAAATTTAACAAGTGATAAATTTGGCACAAATGCGAATAAGGCAAAACATACTCTTGTCTGATTGCGTGTTGTTCGCGCAACTGCAACATGCGATTGGCAACTATATTTTTAAATAATTTCAATTGCTCGGCATCAATATCAAATTGATAGTCTACCGTTTCTTCAGCATCGTTTAAATTTAGCTCTGGCTTTAAATAAAGCCAACTGACAAAGAAAAAGAAAGCCGTAAATAATTGGACGATATCGATCGCAGACAAATAACCATCTGCAAAGGCAGCTAGAGTTCGATCGCTAATTCCAAACAGCCAAGAAGGGATTCCCACAAACCATACACCACTTTGTAAATTGTAGACAAACACAGAGGTTTCTATAGCTCGTTCTTTGTCTATAATTTCGTTCTTTTTAACGGCACATATCTCGTTAGACATAGAGATTTAAAGTATTCAGATGTTTACTTGTCTAGATCGGCATGAATTTCAAGCTAAGTTACTTAATGTTAATTAGTATTGACTTACGATCTCGTTCATGCATCTTAACTTAAGTTAACAAGTAAAAGATCGTTTTTCTTCTATCGCAAGTTCGAATTAAACTTTTAAGAAAAAAGCGATCGACACTCAGCCTTAAGTACCAGAGCCAGTTATTTTTCTGTTATGTTGACGTTCTCCTCGGCGTAAACGCACGGGGATTCTAAGAATCACTTCTATAGTTTTCTCTTTCTTTGAGTTCCCTTACTTGCCTCTGTTTCCAGATTAGAGCAGAGGGGAATCTCTCCAGAGACTTCACATTCGGTGCGCCCCACCGTAGTTGTTAGTTCTTTTAAAGCAGCGAGCAGGATGTTTATCGCTGCATTCTCGTCTCTATCGGCAGTATAGCCACAGTGTGGACATTTATGAGTTCTGGTACTTAGAGTTTTAACTACGAGTTGTCCACAGTTTGAGCAATTTTGAGAAGTATAACTTGGGTTAACCGCTATGACTGGAACACCATAAACCTGACTGAAATACTCCAGCCATTCTCGAAAACGATACCATGCAGCATCAGATATTGATTTAGCTAGACAGTGGTTTTTAATCATATTACGCACTTTTAGATTCTCGACCGCTACCAAGTCGTTAGACCGTATGACGTGTTGGGCTAACTTACACACCCAATCGTTACGCCTGCGTGAGACCTTGAGATGAGCTTTACCTAATTTCTTCCTAGCTTTGGCTCTATTTTTACTCCCTTTTTCGGTTTTAGATAAGCGACGTGAATAATGTTTAATTTTGCGCTCATCCTTTTTCAAAAATCTAGGATTATCTACTTTCTCGCCAAAACTATCAGTGAAAAAATGATTTAAACCGACATCCAGCCCTATTTGTCTACTTGTTAATTCTTTATGTTCCTCCCGTTTATGGTCGATCGAAAACTGTGCATAATAGCCATCATGTCGCCTCACTACTCTCACTCGTTTTATTTGTTTTAGTTGATAGCAGTGCAAGTTACGACTACCCCAAAGTTTGAAAGTACCAGCCTTAAAACCATCAGTGAAATCTAGATAACGCCTATCTTCTGAGAGTTTCCAGCCACTAACTTTATATTCTACTGAGTCTCTAACCTGGTATTTTTTGAACTTTGGAAAACCTTTTTTACCTGGTACTTTCGCTTTGCAATTACGGTAGAACCGTTCGATGGCAGCCCAAGCTCGTTCAGCATGTGCTTGACGTGCTTGGGAATTTAGCTGATTCGCCCAAGGGAATTCTGGATTATCTGAAAGCACTTTGCAGTAAGCATAAGCATCGTTACGACTTTTAACTTGACCATCTACCCAAGCACGAATAATAGAATTCCGAACAAAACGACCAGTACGAATAGCTCGATCTAACTGTTCGTACTGATGTTTTGTTCCTTCTAATTTGCTTTCGTAGATAATCATTCTTATCGTTTATGCTTACGATAAGATTATAGCATGGATAAAGAAAAGCCGCCCGCATATTGCGGGGCGCAATTACCCAAAATTTTTGGTAATAATGCTAAGAGCGATCGCCCTTAATTGTGTCGATCGTCTATTAATGCGAGAGTTTAGCTTCGTGAAAAACTGGAAAAGCGGTAAGTCTTTGCCAAATTTACTTACCGCTACTCCCCAAAACGCTAAAGACTGAAATTTTCCAGCGATCGATGATTTTTCAGTACTGGCACAGTTAGAACTCTTTTTCAAAAATTGAGATCTAAGCCATAAATCGATTGTTCCAATATTTCTTTAACTTCAACTAGATTACTGACAAGGCGATCGTAGCTAGTAATGTTAATCAATTCCAGTTCGTAACAAAGCAACAGATAATATTGAACTTCGATCGCCGCATCTCTAGCAAGTTTAAGTAAATCGATCCGTTCGTAGATTTCTTCGCGATCGCAGCCTTGAGCAATTTTAATGGGAATGCCGGCGCAAGCCAAACGAAGTTGCTGAGTTAACCCCAATAATTCCGATTCTGGAAAGGATTGGGTAAGCTTGTAAATTTCAACTGTCAGTTGATGGGCTTTATCCCACTCCTCAAGCGTTCTAAAATCTGTCATTGTATTTGCCCTATCAAAACAATCCTAATGTTTTAGCATGTTTGTTATGCAACTGTGATTCGCGCACTTGAATTTGGGCTTGTTTATTCTCGATCGGGGCTAAATTTTTCAGAAATTTTACTAATTAACCAGCTTGCGATCGCGCCGAGAAAGAGAATACCGATCGCAGGATTGAACAGCGGCAGCCAAAGTTTATACCAAATCTCCCAACCGAGGGGAATATTCAAAGAACGACCGATCAGTGCAACTGCAAACCAAATAAAAGCAAAAATTACTAAAAAAACATCGGCAACTAAAAAACGATTGAGCCAAGTAATTAATTGTTGTTTCATAATTTAGAGGGAGTAGGGATTAGGGGTTAGGGATGAAGTAATTCGTAATTTAACAGCCGAGTAAAAAGTAATGAGCGGTAGAGCGGTAGGGTGTGTTAGCGCAAGCGTAACGCACCGCTTTAAGTAATGAGTAATGAGTACTATGAACCATGAACCATGAGCAACATTTAACAAATAACAAGCTTTTTCTATAAAAAGTTTTAAACAAATGTATTTTAAATTAAGATTGACAGAGCCAAACAAACGTTCGATATTGTTACAAAAAAATTTACTATTCTCTTTTGATAAAAGTGCTAGTTTAAAAGTTATTTGCGGGCAACCTAAACTAAGCTATCGTCGAATTAAGGAAAGTTGTATGGCAGGTAGAGGAGTTTATATAATTTAAGATTTTCAAACAAACGGATAACAGATTTTATTGCCATCGTTTTTTATGTCATTGCAAACGTCGAGCGTTAGGTGTTAATTCGTTGTTTATGGCTAAGCATCGCAATTTTAGAGTCGATATTGAAGAAGTTTTGAAAGCATTAAGTTTTTCATCAGAAGATTTTAGGTCGATCGATCCCTACAAATACGAGATTATATTGGTGGCGATTCTCGATAAATTCACAACACTCGGCAAAAAGGGAATTAATTATTTTTGGTGGTGGAATTCATTTAAAGAGCCAAAATGCTCAATCCAATTAAATTATGCACCCGCATTTTTAAATAAGCTTGTTGCTTCGAAAGAGAATGTTTGGTTTGTTGCTGAAGATTGGCAAAGAACAAAACGACACGGTAATTTTTGGCTGTACGAGGGGAATATAGCGGCAATTGTCGATATTCTTGGATCGATGTATAGTTTTGAATATTACATTATATCAAAAATATTGTGATGGTTACTATGCGAAAACCATCACAATATTTTGATTGGTGTTGGACAAACTATGGTGGAAAAAATAGAGTCCTTAAAATCCAGTCTTGGAGTCATTACCTAACAAATTGTCGTTCAAAACATAATCAAGAATTATCTTGCCATTTTGCACCTACTAAGTGTTTTTAAATATTGTAAAATTACCATTCCTACGATCGCGCTAGCAGAAATTACCAACCAAAAATTACGCGCGATCGCGGTAGAATTATCTAATGCCCAACCTCCTAATGGTGGCCCGATAAAATAGCCGATCGCCCAACATTGAGAATTAATTGAAAGGTAAACTCCTCGCAACGATTCTGGGGCTAAATCGGCAACAAAAGATGAAGCTGAAGGGGTATAAGATACCATCGCGATCGCTAATACGCTCAAAGCTAAAATTGCCCAGACTAAAGCATTATTTTTGACAACTCCCGTCATCCAAATTAAACTAAATCCTCCTCCCCAAAGTAAGAGTGAAAACATTAGCGCGCGGACGTAAGTAAAACGATTGAGGAAACGGGCGATCGGTAACTGACAAAGGGCAGCAAAAGCAATATGCCAGCTAAATAAACCACTGATAACTATGGCAGAAAAGCCGCCTCCAGCTAGAAAATTTTTGAAATAGAGAGGGAGAGTAGTTTGTAGTTGGGCGAAATAGGTAGTAAAAAAAACGTTGACGATCGCAAAAACAATCAATTTGCGATCGCTAAGGGCAGTTTTCCAGCCTTGTAAGGCTGTTGTCGATCGCTCTTTAAATTGATAAGTTTCAGGAATTGCTAGGTAAATTACGAAAAAGAAAATAATAAAAGAAAGGGCATCGATCGCAAACAAGGCGCGGTAGTTTCCCGAATTGGCAATTAAAGCACCGCCCAAAACTACCCCCAGACTCAAACCGATGCTATCTGCCAAACGCGTTATGGCAAAAGCTTCGTTGCGCTGTTCGAGAGTGGTTAAATCGGCGATCGCTGCTTCGGTAGCTGGCCAATACAAACCCATTCCCAAACCCATTAATAAATTACCGATAATAAAAGTGGGGAAGTTATAAGTACAAGCTAAAACAAGATCGGCGAGTACTGAAATAGCCGCAGAAAGTAATAAGGTTTTTCTACGTCCCCAAAATTGCGAATCTGTCCACTGTCCACCCAAAAAACGACCGATTACGCCAGAAATCGAACCGCTACCCAAACCAATCCCTACCAAAGTAGCCGACAAACCAACTCGATCGACAAAAAAAATCGGCGCGTAAAATAAGGTAAATCCCGTGCCGATTTCTGATAACAACCGTCCTAATGCTAGAATCCAAACTTTTGAATTTAAGTTTGGTAGCTGTAATAACCTCAATTTGGTCATTAAAACAAGGCTTTTATGCTTACTAATTGATGGTATCAAAAATAGTAATTAGTATGAAGTTTAGTCGCTAAAAATGTCATCAAATATAGTCCAAAATACTAAATTTATCTGAAGTTAGATTAAAAGCTTATTAATGCTCAAAATTAGACCATTCTATTAGTGATTTTTTAGCAACTTTTTGTGGAAGCAAGGGCTGACATAAGAATTTGACGACGCTCATCTATAGATAATTCTATTCGAGCATCTTTTAAAGCCCAAGGAGCAATTTTGAATTCATTACCCTTTTCTTTTTCTCTTTCAATAAAAGAAAGTAAGGTGTTTATAGGACTAGTTATCTTTTCAAATAAAAGAATTTGTTTAATTTTCTCCTCTAAAAAATTTCTGGAATAAGTAGGAAATTGCAACAACCCTTCAGTAAGTTTGAGTTGATTTTCATAGCGATCGCGATGCCAGTTTATAGTCCAACCTGCCCATATTAAAGATAAACGATTCTCAATACTAGGCAGATCGTTAGCACTCCAAAAATCAAGTGTCTTTGATGGAATATTTATATGAAAACCGCCCAACGGAAAATCTTGTTTCCAATCTTGAAGATTTAAAGTCCGCAAACCATTTTCTTTTTGACAGTAATTTATTAGTTGAGTTCCAGCGTAGAGATAGTATGTCACATGATAACCAAGCGGAAATAAATAAATTTCTCCATCATCAAATTTAAAACTACCTACTACATTAGTCCAGTCTTTTTGTTCGGGAGGATTTAAATTAGACGAATAGTCATCTTCAGTGTTACTTAGAACTCGATCGCTCTGGTATCCAACGTACTCAGCAATATCTACAATTCCTCGATTTGCCGATTCAACTCTCCATCCTTTCCAAACTTGTTTGAGAAGTTGAAGATAGAAACGTCTTAAAGGAACATTGTAAAGTATATCTTCGCCTCCAAAAAACAAAAGCATTTTGTTATCTAAATCTACAACGGCACCACCTTCCGCCCAAACTTCATCCAACCAACCAGATTCGTCTACTTCATCTTGAAGTCTTATAAAAGCCAAACTATGTTCGACTCCCCAGAAAAGATCTTTGTCAAGGGAATTTGCACACCAATGACTATAAAAAATTTTGTATTGTTTATTCTCAACAATGACTAAATTCGCTCTCTGTCCCATGCTTTATATTGTAGCTTTCTGTTGTACTATGTAAATATTGTATGTATTACAATAATACTTTGTATTATATAGAGATTAAGCGTCAAGAATGCTGCATAATGGGCAAGGCATTATCGTTTAATTAAAGTAGAAGACGGTGTATCGTCAAAACAATCTTTTATATTCTTGGCTATGAGAACTCATTATTGTGGCGAATTAAGAGCAAAACAAATAGGAGAAACTGTTACTCTGTGTGGATGGGTCGATCGCCGTCGCGATCACGGTGGAGTAATTTTTATCGATCTGCGCGATCGCACGGGTACGGTACAAATTGTTAGCGATCCTCAACGCACTCCCGAATCGTATAAAGATGCAGAATCTTTACGAAGTGAATATGTAGTGAGAATTATCGGTCGAGTTTTACAACGTCCCGAAGAATCTCTCAATACTAAATTACCGACGGGAGAAGTAGAAATTTATGCCGATCGCATTGAATTATTAAATGCTGTTAGCAAACAATTACCGTTCCAAATTTCTGGGGCTGATAGCGAGTTGGTAAGAGAAGATGTACGCTTAAAATATCGCTATCTAGATTTAAGGCGCGATCGTCTCAATCAAAATTTGCAAATGCGTCATCAGGTAGTAAAAGCAATGCGTCGCTATCTCGAAGACGAAAAGAACTTTATTGAAATTGAAACTCCCATACTTACTCGATCGACTCCTGAAGGCGCGAGAGATTATCTCGTTCCTTCTCGGGTTAACCCAGGTAGTTGGTATGCCCTGCCTCAGTCGCCGCAGTTATTCAAACAAATGTTGATGGTATCTGGTTTCGATCGCTACTATCAAATTGCTAGATGTTTCCGCGATGAGGATTTACGCGCTGACAGACAACCAGAATTTACTCAGTTGGATATGGAAATGAGTTTCATGTCACAAGATGAGATTATCGAACTAAACGAAGAATTAGTCTGTCACATCTTTAAAACGGTAAAAAATATCGATCTTCCTCGTCCTTTTCCTCGTATTACCTACGCTGACTCGATGGCGAAATACGGAAGCGATCGCCCCGATACTCGTTTTGGCTTGGAATTGGTGGATGTATCCGATGTTGTTAAGGATTGCGGGTTTAAAGTTTTTACCGATGCGGTTAAAAACGGTGGAAGTGTGAAAATTTTACCGATTCCTGAAGGAAACGACGCAATTTCTAACGTCAGAATTAAACCAGGCGGGGATATATTTAACGAAGCTGTTAATGCTGGTGCGAAAGGAATTGCTTATATTCGCGTTCGTGAAGGAAATGAAATTGATACGATCGGCGCGATTAAAGATAATTTAACTGACGAACAAAAACAGCAAATACTAAGCTTAACTAACGCGAAACCAGGACATCTATTGCTTTTTGGCGCGGGAGATACTGCAACTGTCAATAAATCTCTCGATCGCTTGCGTTTATTCATTGGCGAACAGTTGGGATTAATTGATGAGAGTAAGATTAATTTACTCTGGGTGACGGATTTCCCAATGTTTGAATGGAATGCGGATGAAAAACGTTTGGAAGCATTACATCACCCGTTTACTGCACCCAAACCTGAAGATATTGCCGATCTAAAAACTGCTAGGGCGCAAGCTTACGATTTAGTTTACAACGGCATCGAAGTTGGTGGCGGCAGTCTGCGGATTTATAAAAAAGATATTCAAGAAAAGGTTTTTGAGGCGATCGGTTTGTCGAAGGAGGAAGCTTACGAGAAGTTCGGTTTCTTGTTGGATGCATTTGAATTCGGTACGCCTCCTCACGGTGGTATTGCTTATGGTTTGGATCGTTTGGTGATGTTGTTGGCAAAAGAAGGTTCGATTCGAGATGTAATTGCTTTTCCGAAGACGCAACAAGCTAGTTGTTTGCTTACCGATGCACCCGCACATGTGGAGGCGAAGCAGTTGAAGGAGTTACATGTAGCTTCGACTTTTAAGTCTAAGTCTGAGTAGTTTGAGTGGGTTGGGTTAGGCGATCGCTTAATCCAACTTTTAGATTTGAGAATTTTTATTTCGCGCAGAGACGCAGAGGCGCAGAGAGGAAGAAGAGAGGTTATCTGTTGGGAACAAGAGAATATTACGCTTGAGTTTTTTGAAACAAGAGTTTATTTGGTGGCTTTTTCAAAATATTATTTTTATTCGGAAATTGTAATACACCTATATAATTCCAAGCAATATCTTTGTTTTCTGCTGCGATCGCTAGTGAAATTAATTCTTCAGTTGAAAAAATATTTCATTCTCGATCCATTTTAGTTAAGTAAATTGTCGATCGAACAATCTTACTTTTATAAAGCTAATAATTATTTTGACGGTTGCATCAAAAATTTATCTTGGCAAGCAATGAACAGTGTTACTTCAGAGTTGGCTAAATCTCCATCCAGTAATCTTTGGCGAGAAACTTGGCGGCGTTTTCGTCGAGATAAAATGGCAGTGTTGGGAACGATCGCGCTATCGATTATCATCTTAAGTATTGTCTTCCTTCCATTTTTTTATAAGACTTCGATTAATCAAATTGATTTTGCTCGATCGACTCTTCCCCCAAGTTGGCAAAATCCTTTTGGTACTAACGACCTGGGACAAGATCTACTTGCTAGAGTTCTCATCGGCGGACGCATTTCTCTAACTGTAGGTTTGGCAGCGATGTTAGTAGCAATTTTGTTGGGAACGTCCATCGGCGCGATCGCTGGTTTTTATGGCGGACTTGTTGACAGCATTTTGATGCGTCTGACCGATTTGTTTCTAGCTTTACCGCAGTTACCTTTACTTTTATTAATCGTCTATTTGTTTCGAGATGCAATTAAAGCTGTAGCGGGTGCGGAAGTTGGTATTTTTGTGTTGGTAGTGTTGGTAATTGGTGGATTGAATTGGATGTCGGTGGCGCGCTTGGTAAGGTCTAATGTTTTAAAGTTGCGAGAGTTAGAATTTGTATCGGCAGCAAGGGCGATCGGTGCAACGTCAAACAGACTGATCTCGATTCATATTTTACCTAATGTACTCAGTATTATTATTGTTGCTGCTACTCTTGCTGTTGGTAATGCAATTATTGCTGAATCGACTCTCAGTTTTTTGGGACTGGGTTTTCCTCCCGATGTACCTACTTGGGGAAGAATGCTTTTTGATGCACAAAATTATTTGATGTCTTCGCCGCACATGGCTATTTTCCCTGGTTTGGCTATTTTCTTGACGGTTTTGAGTCTCAATTATATCGGTGACGGTTTGCGCGATGCATTAGATCCAAAAACCAAATAATTAATTGTTTGTTGTTTGAGACGATTAGTCTTCGAATGCGATCGAATTTAAAAAATCGCTTTGTTTCTGGCAGTATATTCGACTATTTTGTCAAATATTTTTTACAATCGATTTACAATTTTCTAAAAATTAGTCGATCTCCCGCAGGGAGTGCTTCGCAATCGAGCGCTGTTTTTTTATTGGCAATAATTGGCTAAAAAATTCAGTAATCTACGAGGCGATAAAGCTTTGAGGTCGTTCATGGCAAATTTTAGACACACTGTCCCCTCAAACCTACTTCTCAATTGAGCCACTCTGCGAGAGTAGAGCATCGCAGAATCAGGCTAGAAGCGGGATTTGACTTTTAGCCCTAACTGGCTTATCTGGTCAAATTTTTCTAGCTTTATGGAGACTTGCTCTGCTGAGGAATCAGACCGCAGAATTTCGGACTCGCCTACTTTATTCGCAAGTTCTTGACAATATTGCTGCCATGCCTCCAACAAGACCGACTCCAGCCTTGGATACTCAATCTGAGCATCTTGCAATGACAACTTATCCTGATTTACATGTCTCGACAAAAATGCACTGAATAAATCTCTGTGCATTACTACTCCAGTAACATCACGATGCACTCTTTCAGAAAGAGTTTTCTTAATGCGCTCTCCATTAAGGTGCGTTTGTGACAGAGCGGTACTTCTAGTCGAGAATTTTTGGAATGAACCGTTAGCATTCTCAGCTTTACGTTTTAATTCCGATTGAACAAAACCTGGAGATTTAGCAGCTATCGCTTTTCCATAGCGCTTTTGCCATCCCTTAACCGAGACATTCTCGGTTTGAATTTTATTCCCGTGTCGCAAAATTTCGTTAACTAAACGACGATTCTGAGACTTGGCGTAATTCGTCTTTCTACGTTCTATTTCTCGTTTTTTAGCTGCTGTTTGGTAGTAAGTTCGTGAGTTTTTCCATGATTGTTTTCCTTTAATTGGCTTGCCTTTTTTCTTAATGGTTTTACGTCCTTTTCTTGCCTCAAAATCGGGATGATAATTACTTTGATTATTGGTGCGTCGAGAACGTTCTAACTTGCGTTGAAGTTGTTTGATTTCAGCTTGGAAACTAGGAACTCCTTTAGCAAAAGGGAGCAGCCCAGCTTTGTTATCTGCTACAAAAGCAATAGTAGAAACATTTAGATCGATGCCAACCAATCCGTATGATACATAGTTTTGTGGTTTCTGATAGGCTACTCCAGTATTAACTAATTGAACGTACCAACAGCGTTTACCATTAAGTTCTCGCCATAGCAAGCGTACGTACTTTACTGGTGAATTCAATCCGTGCCTCAAGACTGAATTCTTTGGATTGATGATGGGTCTTAACTTCAAGCTGCCCCAAACCACCAAATTATTTCGCCATTTAATTCCTTGTTTGTTAGTTTTTCCTTCAACCGAATGAAATCGCGAAGCTACTTTGAAACGAACTTTTTTGGCACGACCAAGCAAAACTTTCTCACTAGCATTGAAAGCACGAGTAGCTAATTTTTGCTGTGTTTGAGCATCTATCTTTTGAGCTATCCAACAAGAGCGCTTGGCTATCAGATTTGCGTAGCTTTGCAAATCGTAGTCTGAGTAACGATATTGCTTTCTTGCTTCAGAAAAAGCATCATTTCTAGCTTTTCCTTTTGGCAATTTTTTGGCTTGTTTGTAAGCCAATTCGCCTCGAACCAAGTTCATCCGAGCTACTGCTTCTGATAAGCAAGCGTTATAAAGCTGCCGACCTGCCTGAAAGCAAGCTAGCAATTCTTTTTCCTGGCTGCTATCTACCACTAGCGGTATTTCGGTGATGAATGATGGTGTTGGACTTTTACGCATATCATTATTTAGTCTCTTGCTATACAATATTGTATATGAGACGTTAAATCCACATCATTCTAAATGACACGGCAGCTTATTACTGCTCGTGTCGCGTTTCCACCCCGTACTGAAGTAGCGGGGCTATCACGCTCCCGCTTTCTTTAGGTATAGCTCTTAAATGTACTTTTTGCGTTGATTATTTTTGCTAGTTAAGTTGTGTAAAGCTCAAAAATACATTGAAATATTAAAACCAACCGAGATAAAATTAAAACTTTTACTTATACATAGTTTTATAGTTGAAAACTCGATCGAATTAATCTAAGACGAAGTCGTTATGAGTCTAATCTAGGTCGATCGCACTCACAAAAAAAAATAACAGTTAATCATAAATTATTGGCATTTTAAATTTTATTTCATTAACTCTTAACTTCGACTGACTAAGCTAGCTCAAGTTTGACGAAGTCGAAGGAAGCACTTTGTAAAATGGCGAAATCTCTGCGACTGAATTTAGCACTCAGCATATATATTATGCAGCTCAATATTGACTGCCAATCGCCGAGCGCTCACGGCTAATTGCTAATTTGTGAGGAGTTAATTGTGTTCTCAATCGAAATAATAGTGACCGCGTTATTTTTATTACTTATTGGTGATTTGCTGTCAACTTTTTTATACCATGTTCCAGAACATGCATTTGGTAAATTTCATAGTATAGTTCATCACGGAAAAAATCGTAGTTTTATTCATTATGCTGTATTGACAAGAAATCCATTAGTACTAATTGATGGTTTTCTTGGCGCGCTTCCCTATTTTGTTTTTACTCCTTGGTTGTGGCAAATATCTCCCATAGGAACTATTTTGGGGATAGCTTTAGGAGAATTTCATGTAATTTGGAGACACGTTTCCATCATTGAATGTAAAACTCCCAAAGCGATCGAATTTATTTGTCGGCTATTTTTTATTACTACTCCAGAACAACATTGGTTGCACCACCAAGATGCAAATATTGCTTATGGAGATATTTTTACTTTTTACGATCGACCAGCACGAATTTGGTTGCAATTTTTGCTTTCATTAAAGAAAAGATGGAAATTAATATTAAAAATAACTAAAGCTTAACCTTAAAATTATCCAACGTTTACGTGAATTAATTAGATTTAGATTGGCTATATTAATATGCTGCGCGTTGAGAACTGCAAATAATGCTTTTAAGTTACACACCCAGTCAAAATAGCTCTCAATCTGAAAGTAGTGTTGAGGCGAAGAGACTTTATTATTATGAAAAAGGGGAAATTATTCCTTTACTAGCATCGGGATTGTGGCAGGTATACCAAGGTGTAGTGCAATTGAGCAAGCTTGATGCGAGCGGAGAAGATGAAGTAATCTTGGGTTGGGCAACTCCAGAGGCATCTTTTGGCATGTGGCTGACAGATGTTCCAGCTTACCAAGCGCAAGCTATGTCTGATGTCTATCTGCGCTGGTTTTCTCAAAGCGAAATTGAAGCTAATTCTTATTTAGCTCGTACTTTTATCGAACAGTTAAGTCGCAGACTGTTAAAGACAGAAGAATTGTTGTCGGTTGTTGGTATGCGTCGAGTCGAAGATCGTCTCTGGCAACTTTTATTATTGCTCAAAGAAGAAATGGGTAAGACATTAACGGACGGTACGCGAATAAATGTTCGTTTTACCCATCAAAATCTCGCTAGCGCGGTATGTACCACCAGAGTAACCGTGACGAGAATTTTAGGTACTTTTCAAGATCGAGGTTTAATTGCGATCGATAGGGATCGACATATTATTGTTAGAGAAACTATTGGTTCGATATATTAACTACAGGATTGTTCCTAAAATTAATCCTAGAATTCCACCTAAAATAATTAGTTTCCAAGTAGCGACTCGATAACGCAATAAGGCAAGTAAGGCAAAAATTAAGATAGTTAATCCTCCTAAAGACAGGAGGATTTTTTCTTGCCATAAAGCTGCTTGAGCGATGGGAATTGCAGCCGCCGCAGTCGCACCTAAAACAGCAGGATTAACTCCTTTTAAAAAATTTTGCATGGCGAGATTTTGCCTTACTCTCCTTAAAAAAGGAGCGGCTATCATAATAAAAATAAATGAAGGTGTAAAAATAGCCGCAGTTGCCACTAATGCGCCCAAAAAACCTGCAACTTTATAACCAATAAAGGCGGCTGTTAAAACTACAGGTCCCGGACTAATTTGCCCGATCGCTACTCCATTAATGAATTCGTTATGATTCAACCATTGTAAATTTTCGACAACTTCAAATTCAAGTAAAGGAATAATTACTAATCCTCCCCCAAAAATAAAACTTCCTACTTTCAAAAAAAAGAGCGTCAAGGGTAGAAAAAATTGTTGAATTCTTTCTGTTCCCCAAAAACTCGAAAGAGTTAATATTTCAGAATTTGTTTGAGCTAAATAAATTGGGAAAAAAGGAAATGATAAATTATTAAATTGCCTGGGAGAATTTGAAGGCGGCGATCGATAGATTAATAAACCAATTAATCCAGCAATAATAAATTGAATTAAAATATTAATTTTAAAAAACAATGTCAAACAAAAAACGGCAATCGCGATCGCCATATCGCTTGGTTTCTTAAAACTTTTTTTTCCTAATTTTAAACAAAAATTTAAAATGATTGCCGTTATTACTGGAGAAATTCCTAACAATAAATCGGCAATTTGAGGCAATTCAGAAGTACGAAAATAGCCCCAAGAAAGTGCGACAACAATTAAAAAAGCAGGACTGATAAAACACAATCCTGCTGTTAATGCGCCTAATTGCCCTGCATAAACGTAACCCGTGTAAATTCCCATTTGAGTAGAAGCAGGACCGGGTAACATTTCGCAAATAGCCAATCCTTCAGTAAATTGCTCCTGACTCAACCAGTTGCGCTTGACAACTGCTTCTTCATTTATCATTGCTATATGGGCTGGAGGTCCACCAAAACCAACAATTCCCAATTTAAGAAAAATTGAAGCTAATTCTCTCAGTTTTTCATAAGGATTTTTTGGAGAATTATTAATAGTTTGACTCACGGGAAAAAGCTAGGAAGCCGATAAAAACAATACTGAGTAAATAATTTTAGTCTTAAACTAAACTTCAAATAAACCATGCACTACAAACCGCGATCGGTTAAAAAAGATTAGTTAAAACTGAAGATTGGCGTTTGTTAGGTTCAAAAGCCAGTATAATTATGCTTTGCTGTTGTCTTCTAAAATATGCAATCGCAGAAACTCCCCCACCGAACTAAAATCGTTGCAACCGTAGGGCCTGCTACCGCCAAACCCGACGTGCTTCGTAGATTGATTCAAGCAGGTGCTACTACTTTGAGACTTAATTTTTCTCATGGCACCCATGAAGACCACCAGAGAACAATCCGTCTAATTCGTCAGACGGCATTTGAGTTAAATCAGCCTGTAGGCATTTTACAAGATTTACAAGGACCAAAAATCCGTCTTGGGAAGTTTCCCTGTGAAAAGATTTTTCTACAAACAGGCGACCCTTTTACCCTAACTAGTCGTTTGGAATTTGCCAAAGATTGTTCTCAAGAAATTGGCTATATCAGTTACGAATATTTGGCTGACGAAGTTCCAGAGGGTGCAAAAATTTTGCTAGATGACGGCAAAGTCGAGATGTTGGTTGAAAAAATCGATCGCCAAAAGCGAGATTTACACTGTCGGGTTGTAGTCGGCGGCGTTCTCTCCAGCAACAAAGGAGTAAATTTTCCTGGGGTTTATCTGTCAGTAAAAGCTTTGACAGACAAAGACCGTACCGATTTGATCTTTGGTTTGGATCGGGGTGTAGATTGGATTGCCCTAAGTTTTGTTCGCAATCCGCAAGATGTTTTAGAGATCAAAGATTTAATTGCCAGTGCTGGTAAATCGATACCAGTTATTGCCAAAATTGAAAAACACGAAGCCATCGAACAAATGGATGCCGTCCTTGCTTTGTGCGATGGCGTAATGGTTGCTAGAGGAGACTTAGGTGTAGAATTACCCGCCGAAGACGTACCGATTCTACAAAAACGCTTAATCTCTAAATGCAATAAACTCGGCATTCCCGTTATTACTGCCACGCAAATGCTCGATAGTATGGTCAACAACCCTAGACCAACTCGCGCCGAAGTTTCAGACGTAGCTAACGCCATTCTCGACGGTACAGACGCAGTCATGCTTTCTAACGAGACAGCAACTGGCAACTATCCAGTCGAAGCAGTGGAAACCATGGCAGCGATCGCCAAAAGAATCGAGCGAGAACAACGTAGAGTTTCAGCCGATGGCGATCGTAACAGCAAATCCTCGATCGCCAATGCCATTTCCTCCGCAGTCAGTCAAATTGCCGAAGAATTGGAAGCTTCAGCAATTATGACTTTAACCAAAACGGGAGCGACTGCTCGTAACGTTTCCAAATTTCGCCCTCAAACCCCTATTTTGGCGGTTACACCTCACGTTAGCGTTGCCCGAAGATTGCAGCTAGTTTGGGGAGTTAAACCTCTACTAGTACTCGATCTATCATCTACTACCCAGACATTCCAAGCAGCGATGAACATTGCTGAGGAAAACAATTTGCTTAGTGCTGGCGATTTAGTAGTAATGACTGCTGGTACACTTCAAGGTGTAGCAGGATCTACAGATTTAATCAAAGTGGAGCTAGTACAATCAATTCTCGGTCAAGGTACTGGCATCGGTCAGGGAGTAGTTAGCGGTCGTGCCAGAGTTGCCAGTTGCGCCAGAGAAATTAACAACTTCAATCCCGGTGAAATTTTAGTCGTAACCGATACTAACGCTGACTTTGTTGAAGTAATTCGTCAAGCAGCGGGAATCGTCACCGAAGAAGGAGTTAACAGTCATGCAGCCGTAATTGGTTTTCGTTTGGGTATACCGGTAATTGTCGGCTTCAAGGACGCTACCAACGTCATTCGTGAAGGAGCATTTATTACCCTCGATGCACCACGACATTTGGTTTACTCTGGAACGGCGAAAAGATAATGGGTAATAATCGATCGTCGATCGTTTATGGTTTATTGGTAGCTATTGCTTTTTGCCTGTTTAAATTTACTGATAATTGATAATTGATAATTATGGGACGTGCTAATAAAGTTGTCTTGGCATATTCGGGTGGAGTTGATACTTCGGTTTGCATTCCTTATTTGAAGGAAGAATGGGGAGTAAAAGAAGTAATTACCCTAGCAGCAGATTTAGGACAGGGAGACGAACTCGAACCAATTAAAGAAAAAGCACTTCGATCGGGTGCTGCTATCTCTTTAGTGGAAAATGCTAAAGAAGCCTTCGTTAGAGAATATGCTTTCCCCGCGATCGCGGCTAATGCTCTTTATGAAAACCGCTATCCTCTTTCTACGGCTTTAGCTCGTCCGTTGATTGCTAAACTATTAGTAGAAGCTGCCGAAAAATATGGTGCCGATGCAGTCGCCCACGGTTGTACCGGTAAAGGCAACGATCAAGTTAGATTCGACGTGGGAATCATGGCACTCAACCCCAATTTAAAAGTGCTAGCACCAGCTAGAGAATGGGGCATGAGTCGGGAAGAGACGATCGCCTATGGGGAGAAATTTGGCATCGAGTCGCCAGTGAAAAAATCTTCTCCATACAGTATCGATCGCAATCTACTCGGTCGTAGTATTGAAGCAGGGCCATTAGAAGATCCGATGGTGGAAGCACCAGAAGAAGTTTTCTTAATGACCAAAGCGATCGCCGATACTCCCAACGAACCAGAATACATAGATATCGGTTTCGATCGAGGTATTCCAGTCAGCCTGAATGGTAAAATTCTCGATCCCGTTACATTAATCGAACAAATGAACGCGATCGTGGGCAACCATGGAGTTGGACGCATCGATATGCTTGAAAACCGTGTCGTTGGCATTAAATCGAGAGAGATTTATGAAACACCAGCGCTATTAGTTTTAATCGACGCGCATCGAGATTTAGAAAGTTTGACACTTACTGCTGATGTCACTCAATATAAGCGCGGTATCGAACAAACCTACGCTCAACTTGTCTATCAAGGACTTTGGTATGGTCCTCTCAAACAAGCTTTGGATGCATTTATTCAAAAAACCCAAGAATACGTTTCTGGTAGCGTCAGAGTTAAATTATTTAAAGGTACGGCTAAAGTAGTCGGTCGCAAGTCGGATAATTCGATTTACGCTCCCGATTTAGCTACTTATGGTTCTGACGATCGATTCGATCACAAAGCAGCAGAAGGATTTATTTATATTTGGGGATTGCCTACAAAAGTTTGGTCGCGGCTGCACAAATAAATTTAAATAGAAAGATAATTAGCTAAAAATCGTGGGAATGAAGATAATAAATGCCTTCAATCCAGCGATTTTTAGTTTAATTGAGAATTTAGTTGCGATCGCTCAATCAATCCAAAAAAATAGAGCGATCGCGCGAGGCGACTAACCTTTAACGGTAGAATAAGCCCATTCCAACCAAGGAAAAAGAGCTTCAAAATCGCTTTTTTCTACAGTAGCGCCACCCCATAAACGCAAGCCTGGAGGCGCGTCTCGATAAGCACCGATATCGTAAGCTACGCCTTCAGTATCTAAAAGACTAGCTAGATCTTTGGTAAATGCTTGTTGTTTGTCTAAAGTTAATTCTTTAAACCAGGGAGCGACAATTTGTAAGCAAATAGAAGTGTTCGATCGCGTGGCAGGATCTACAGCAAGAAAATCAATCCAGTCGGTTTGGTCTACCCATTTAGCAACAGCGGTTAAATTTGCTTGACTTCGCGCTAGTAAACCCGATAATCCACCCAATCCTTCAGCCCATTTGAGGGCATCGATTGCGTCTTCGGTACATAGCAACGAAGGTGTATTGATTGTCTCGCCTTGAAAAATACCTTCTATTAACTTACCGCCTTTAGTAAGTTGAAAGATTTTAGGCAAAGGCCAAGAAGGAGAATAACTTTCTAAACGTTCTACCGCACGAGGGCTTAAAATTAACATACCATGCTGTGCTTCGCCGCCTAAAACTTTTTGCCAGGAATAAGTAAGGACATCTAATTTGTGCCAGGGCATTTCCATGGCAAATACAGCAGAAGTGGCATCGCACAGAGTTAAACCTTGACGATCGTCAGCAATCCAATCGCCATTTGGTACGCGTACACCTGAAGTCGTACCGTTCCAAGTAAATACTACATCGCGATCGCAATCGACTTGGCTTAAATCTGGCAGTAAGCCATAATCTGCGGTAATCGATCGCGCGTCAGTTAGTTTCAGTTGTTTGATAATATCAGTTATCCAACCTTTGCCGAAACTTTCCCAACCGAGGGCATCAACGCCACGCTGTCCGAGTAAAGTCCACATTGCCATTTCGATCGCACCAGTATCCGAAGCTGGAACGATGCCGATTTTATAATCGTCAGGAACTTGTAAAATGGTGCGGGTGCGATCGATTACTTCTTTTAATTTAGCTTTACCAGGTTTGGCGCGATGAGAACGTCCGAGTAAAGCATCTTTTAAAACATCAGTTGTCCATCCAGGGCGTTTGGCACATGGTCCTGAAGAAAAACAAGGATTATTAGGACGCTGTTGCGGTTTCATTGATAATGTTTTGATTAGTTAAACTAAAAATTCTCGATTGAGACTTTTATATTACCAGATGGAATAAACAGTCCGAATTAGTTCTTCAGATTATGCAATACGCGATCGAAGCATGAAGTGATGTGAGTACTTTATACTTCTCCAGTTTCTTCAGCTTCTAAGTAACCTATTAAATCTTTAGGTTCACACTGAAGAATTTCACATAGCCTTGCTACTCTTTCAATCCATTCGAGGATACTACGTCCTTTCTCATAATTCCTGATTGTAGTTTCAGTCACGCCAACTTTTAGTGCTAACTCTCGTTGCGTTAGCCCCGCTTTTTCCCTTAGTTTTGAAATTTGGCTTACTGGCAATTTTCCCATAAAAAGGTTTATACCAAGATTATGTTGCAAAAATCATTGCGTAAATAGTTTGATACCAATCATAGTTTTACGCTAATATATTTACATGTTAAAAGCGATCGCGCCACCCTAAGAAAGTTTGCGATCGCTTGATACCTGACATATAAGGTACTTAGCCATTTACATGAGGTATTTATCACTATGATAAACACAGTTCTAGATATTTCCAAACTAAGATCGACTGCTTAGTTGTTCAGAAAATTATCCTGGTTTGAAATCTCGGCGTGAATTCGATCGCGTAGCCTGCACGGAGTGCAATCGCAAACTTTTAATCTGGCGCTATCCATCTTTCGAACCCTTTTCTTCTAACTGGCAACCCTTGTTTGCTTGGTTCGATCGATCTATTTGAAGCGATTTTGCCAACTAGTACAAGTCGAAGCAAGTAAATTAAATTTAGTTATCCATTTTTGCGATCGATATCCGTAATTAGAAATCGATCTTTATTTAATTTCCTCTTTATTATTTATTTGAAGCTCTCTTTCGATTAACAGCGTGATCTGAGCTGAAACTGAGCGCCTATTCTTTTTACAATATTCTCTAAATTTCTCAATTAAAGATTCTGGTACTGTAACTGAAGTTCTGACCATTTTTCCTTCATTATCCATATTCATCAAACATACTCATTACTACTTATATTTACAGTTTCGCATTGAGTATGTTTTTTGCCACCTCTAACGTATCATACTTTTTATTGCTCAGTAGTTGAAAATCTTACTGAGTAATACTAAAATAAAAACAAAAGAAACGGCAATACACCGTTTTGTTAAACATAAAAAAATATTAAAGACGATCGCGCCACCCTAAGAAAGTTTGCGATCGCCTGATACCTAACATATAAGGTACTTAGCCATTTACATGAGGTATTTATCACTATGATAAACACAGTTCTAGATATTTCCAAACTAAGATCGATAATTTGCCTAATTGTTCGAGGCAAATTTTTAAAAATAGATCGAATTCTTAAAAATACAGGTATCCACAAAAAATCTTGTTGGATGAGTTACTGGAAAAATGGCAAGCGCTGGAGTACTTTTATTTCCAAACTAGAACTCCAACTCGCTTTTTGGCAGTGGTTAAACACTATCCAAATTTTAGAACTAAGTCAAAATGACAGACTAAATCTGGGTTGGGCGATCTACATAATTTTGAACCCTGGTGATGTTGTATTTAAGGGATCGCACCCAAATATGGGCGTAGTAATAGAAAAACGCTTGTTGCCAACAAGTAACTATCCTGAGATTTTAGTCGAGTGGAGTGGGATAGAACCTTGTTGGGAATCGGCTGTGTGGTTGGAAGTGTTTTAGCTTGACTAAGCCGCAGTTTTATTTAAACTACGATCGCGTTCAAATTTTTCTCGTTGCAAAAATTCCGCTAATTGAGTCTCAATTTGCTCTTTTACTATTTGTCGATACTCAAAAAAATGTTCGTTATGGGCGCACATGGTTAGATAATGTTCCCAGACGGCTGGATTATTTTTAATAATGCTAAAAAGATGATGCCAAAATTTCCAGCGAGTGTTGCGTTTGATTCCCTGTCTCCAGATTACGATCGCCAAAGCACGTAAATCTATCCAACTAGGAAGTTGAGAAGGTGCTTGACATTTCGGTGCGCCTAACTTGAGGAAACAGCGATAGACGCGATCGAGATAGGTTTCTGGGGCATATAATTGCCAAAAAGTTTCTATGTATTCTCTGGCAATATCTTCAAGAGGACGGGTAGGAATAAAATTCATCAAAGATGTTTGGTTGCCATCTTGCTTACCACTATCTTTCATCCGCCCTTCTTTCTCTAAACGATGCCATAAAGCAGTATGGGGAAGCGCTTGTAGCATTCCAAACATAGCGGTAGGAATGGCAGCTTGTTCGACGAAATTAACAATGCGATCGCCTGCCCCTTTTTTCTCGCCGTCAAAGCCAATGATAAAACCAGCCATCGGACGCAAACCCGCTTTAATAATTTTATCTACTGCTTCGGTTAGAGAGCTACGAGTATTTTGGAATTTTTTAGTCAATTCCAAACTATCTTCATCTGGTGTTTCAATACCCAGAAAAACCCCATTAAAATTAGACAAAACCATCAATTCCATCAATTCTGAATCGTCAGCTAAGTCGATCGACGCTTCGGTATTAAAGCTAAACGGATATTGATGTTCGGCTTGCCAAATTTGTAATTCTTTGAGTAATAATTTGACGTTGCGTTTATTGCCAATGAAGTTATCATCGACCATAAATATACTGCGTCGCCAACCTATTTCGTAGAGATAATCTAATTCTTTAAGCAGTTGGGCTGGTGCTTTTGTCCGAGGTTTGCGACCGTAAAGAACAATAATGTCACAAAATTCGCATTGAAAAGGACAACCACGAGAAAACTGGACTGACATCGAGTCGTAAGCATCCAATTCCAATAAATCGTAGCGAGGAATCGGAGTAATGGTTACATCTGGTTTTTCAGTGGTGCGAAAAGTTCCACTCGTTTCACCATTTTCGATCGCCTCAACAAACATTGGTAGGGTAATTTCACCTTCATCCAAGACGAGAAAATCTACACCAGCATCTTTAACTTCGTCGGGAACGGATGTTGCGTAAGGGCCGCCCACTGCTACTAGTTTACCTCTTTGCTTGGCTTCTCTAACGCAATCGAGCAAATCTATTTTCTGCACGATCATGCCCGAAATTATTACTAAATCCGCCCATTCCCATTCTGCTTCGCTGACGTTGCGAATATTGCGATCGACCAATTTAAATTCCCACTTTTGGGGTAAGATTGCCGCTACAGTAATCAATCCCAATGGTGGCAATAAAACCTTGCGATCGACTAGTTCGAGAATTTTTTCGTAAGACCAAAAAGTCGGCGGAAAAACTGGATAAATTAGTAAAGTTCGCATTTTTAGAGGAATGTTTAAATTTATGTCATTGTAACTTGACGAAGTTAAAGCAATCTTGTTGCAATTGATTTTAAAATAAGTGTAGATCTCTAAACCTCTGCTTGACAAAGATAAGGCTGGTAAACTAATTAAAAATATTAGTTATATGTCGTTCGTTTGAAAAAAATTTTTTCTGTAGACTTTGTCGCGCCGATCGCACTCGGAATTTTATTTTTATTAATTTGGGAAATTTCGGTCAAAGTTGCCAATGTCCCGTCATATTTACTGCCCAGTCCTTCATTGATTTTGCAAACCTTAATCTCTGACTGGAATCAGCTTTTTCCATCTTTAATAATTACTCTACAAATTACTTTAGTTGCATTTATCGCAGCAACGGTATCGGGACTATTAATTGCCATTTTATTTACTCAAAGTAAATGGATCGAACGCAGTTTTTTTCCCTATGCAGTGATTTTACAAACCACTCCAATTGTCGCGATCGCGCCTTTAATTATCATTTGGTTGAGAAATAATACTTTTGGTGCATTAGTTGTCTGCGCTTGGATCGTCGCCTTCTTCCCCATTGTCTCTAACACCACAGTAGGCTTAAATAGCGTCGAACAAAACCTCAGCAATCTTTTTCAACTCTACAAAGCGAATCGTTGGCAAACGTTAATTTATTTGCGTCTACCGTCAGCTTTACCCTATTTTCTCAGCGGTTTGAGAATTAGCGGTGGTTTGGCATTAATTGGTGCGGTAGTTGCCGAATTTGTCGCTGGTACTGGTGGCGCGCGATCGGGTATTGCCTATCAAATTTTAATGTCCAGTTACAACCTACAAATTCCGCGCATGTTTGCCGCTTTATTTTTGACAACTATTTCTGGAGTAACGATTTTTGTAATTTTAACTGTTGTGTCTGAATTTTTATTAAGCAACTGGCATGAAAGTTCGATCCAAAAAGAACATTAAACGAACTCTAAACTTAGCGTAAAGACGCGAGCAAATCGCGTCTTTACAGAAGTTTAGAAGTATTAATACCAACTACCCATTACCTAACCTCTAACCCCTAGCTCAATTATCTTGCGATTTTGTCTGAGAAGGTATTAAAGAATCTGGCAACTCTTCAAAATTTTTATTAATTGCCTTACAAAATGCTTTCATCTGAGAAATCGTCATAGTTGGTTCTACGTCTCCTTTTTCCCAACGACGAATTGTCGAATTAGCAATTCCCATAACCCTGACTAAATCTTCTTGAGATAGTCCTGCTGCTAACCGCAGTTGTCTTAAAGGAGAATTTGTCTCTTGTACTTGACCTTTTTTTGGTCTTCCCATGTTATCCTTTTAATCAATAAAGCGTTTTCACTAAGCGCCGACTTGGTGACAAGTCTCTAATCATGATTTATACATAGAGTTGAGTCATTATGGCAAGTCTATTTCGTCGCCTTCAAGCCAACAAGAAATTGTGCCTAAGTGTAAATACAGTAGCTAAATTGTTAAAAGTTGCTAGTCATGTAATTTTAAGGGTTGAATGTTGGCAGTATGTTGTCTTTATTCATCGCAGCGATTGCGGTGGACAATTTATTAGCTATCGTAAATTTAAAGAATGGCAGAATGCAGTTGCTTGTCAGATTCAGAATTGTGAAGAAATTGAGCAGCTACAGAATTTGTGGAAGGCGATCGAAATAGATTGGCAGAAGTATCAAAAGCAATATGACGGTACTTCTCTTTTCTTTATCAAACAACTGTGGCTACAAAGGTGGAAGAAATTGACACGAATAACGACTAACCCAGTCACAGTCTCATAACCAATATTAATATTTTTAGTCGATCGCTAATTTTTGAACCCCTTTTAAAGGTAAAAAAAAGAAGATACTATGGCGATCGAAAAAGATGAAAAAACTAATCAGAGGTTTGCGAGAATTTAAGGCTAACTATGTCTCAACACACAGAGATTTATTTCTCACACTCCCTCAAGGTCAAAAACCGAGAGTACTTTTCATTACTTGCGCGGATTCTCGAATCGACCCAAATTTAATTACTCAAACTAATATGGGCGAATTGTTTATTATTCGCAACGCAGGTAATATTATACCTCCCTTTCGAGCAGCTAATGGCGGTGAAGGTGCGACGCTAGAATATGCGATTCATTCCTTAGAAATCGAGCAAATTGTTGTCTGCGGTCATTCCCACTGCGGCGCGATTAAAGGATTGCTGATGTTGAACGAACTGCAATCCGATCTACCTTTAATGTACGACTGGCTCAAACATTCCGAAGCAACCCGCACACTAGTCAAAGAAAACTACAGCAATTATACAGGCGAAGAATTGCTAGAAATCGCGATCGCGGAAAATGTTTTAACCCAAATTGACAACCTGAAAACTTATCCTGTCGTTCGCTCCAAATTATATCAAGGCAGACTCAAAATCTATGCTTGGATATATCACCTAGAAACTGGTGAAGTATTAGCATACGATCCAGAAAATCATGCTTATGTAGCGCCTCAATCTCAATTATCCGATGATGAGTCTGAAGATTTAATAACTCCAGGTGTTTTTGTCAGCACAACTGCACCTCCCTTATCATGCGAGCTACCTTTGGTAAGAATAAAGTAAAGAGGGACTAGGGGTTAGGGGCGAGACGGCTAGGGGCTAATTCTTCTAAAAGCGTAAAGCTGACATGATTGATCGCTAAATCGCCGATGGAAACCTGTTCTTTTTTCAACAAAATCCCTTCACTTTTTAGACATTCAAACTTTACTCCCTTTGCCATTTCCGCATGATACCAAGATAATCCCATAAAAAAGCGAGTTGGATAAGGGCCACCTTCAAACATATCGTCGGGATTAGATTCCATTGGCAACCAGCCAAATCCTGGTAAATAAAATTCCATCCAGACGTGATTATAATCTGGCACTAGAGGAATATTTTTGTGAAAGGGATGAGTAGGGCATTTATATCTGCCCACAGTGCGCGAAGCAATGCCATTAAGACGAGCTAAAGCTAGCAAAACACCTAAGTATTCACCACAAGAGCCAACGCCCCGTCTGAGGGCAATATCGGGGGTATCGATGTGAGGTTTAATACCGTAAGCGAGTTTGTCGTAAACATAGTTACGAATGCTATACATCATCCGCAGTAAATTAGTTTCCCTGCCGATCGCTTCAGTTGCAGCGCGACGGATAATCTCGGTATTCATAGCCAGATCGTCATCGTCTACCAAATAGCGATCGCGATATTCTTGGCTTAATGCGGGTAAATTCTCGCAATCTCTGGGAGATAATTGATATTTAATGCTCCAGACTTCCATAATTACCTTCCAACCGAAGATATAGCGATCTTCCGATTTGAAATGGTCGAATTTAAATACAGCGATGCGCTGTCCGTCCTGAATTTCTTCAGTGAAAGGCAAACCAATCGATTCGACTTGACGAATTTTTTGACGTGGAGTTTCAGCGGGTAGGGCGATGCGCCATTCAAGATCTTTTAATTCGATCGGATCTAAAGGTGCAATTTCTTCAACATAAGACATTTCTACCAGATACCCGTTAGAAAGAGCATAACGTTTATCGGGGTCGTAATGAAAATAAAGAGGATGAATAAAAGTGCGATCGCGATATTGCAATTCGTAGTTGGGTTCGGCGTTAGGATTATCTCTGATATAGGGTTCGACGTTAGCATAAGCAACGTAAAGAGTCGATTCGCCTGTTTCTGAGTTTGTATCGAAAGTAAGACCCGTTGGCGATTCAAATGGCGTTAAAATACTAAAAATAGTTTTGCCCGTAGCGCGATCGAGACAGTAAACTGTCTGTTCTAAAGTGTCGGTCAACCAAATTTCCTCATCTTTGACGGCAATATTTTCCAGACCGATACCAGGGGCATAAAAACGAGTGATAAATTCAGCGCTCGAGCGATCGTAAACGAGAATGTCTCCCGACCTTTGACAAGTCACGTATACGGTAGATTCCCAAACAGCAACACCATTAGCAGGATAAGACAATCTCACAAATAATTCTGGTTGCCAATTTCCGGCTTCGAGCGAACAAAAATAAACACTTTCTTCAGCGGTAAACCAAAGTGTATCATCAGCGATCGCCAACCCCGTAGCGCCAACAAAATTCGACCAGTTATGAGAATTAAGAACAATTGAATTGTCTGTTAAAGGGTCGATTTGTAACAAATACCCATTGCGAGAATCAATTCCAATTAACAAATCTTTGAAAAAAGCAATACCATAAATCGCACAAGCAGCGATCGGGCGAATCGTTTTACCATTTAGTTTTTTGGTAGTTGAATTGGAGTTGACCTGGATGGGGATCGTCATTATACCTATATAAAAATAAACTATGTTGAATAACTTATTGTGACTAGCTAATCGATCGTTTATTGTTATACTTCATACCATTTTTAGAGTACCTTATTCATCCTTAATTCTTAGTACAATCTAAAACAACATCTTTGTTTCTTAACTAATTGACCAGTGGTTACATCAAATCCTACTAATCCAGATTCTTCTTCTTTTCCTAACGCGATTCAGCCTTGGCATACCTATTCAGTAGAGAAAAGTTTAAGTGAGCTTGAGAGCGATCGCGATCGAGGTTTGAGCGCGCCCCAAGTCGAACAGAAGCTGCAACAATATGGAGCAAATGAACTTCAAGAGAGTGGCGGTCGCAGTTCTTGGGAAATTTTAATCGATCAGTTTAAAGATATTATGCTACTGATGTTGATCGCAGTAGCAATTATTTCTGGAGTTTTAGACTTTATCGATCTACAAACTCAAGGAGCAAAAGAAGGAATTCCTTTTAAAGATACGATCGCAATTTTGTCGATCGTTATTCTCAATGGAGTCTTGGGTTTTCTTCAAGAAAGTCGTGCCGAGAAAGCGCTAGCAGCACTAAAAGGACTGTCCTCTCCTAAAGTACAAGTACTTAGAGACGGACAAAGAATAGAAGTTGAAGCCAACCAATTAGTTCCAGGCGATATCATGCTTGTAGAAGCAGGAGTTCAACTCAGTGCTGACGGACAAATCATTGAAGCCTCGAACTTACAAATTCGCGAATCTGCCCTGACTGGGGAAGCTCATGCGGTCAATAAACGTCCGCAACCAGAGGGATTGGATGAAGAGACTCCTTTGGGCGATCGCGTCAATATGGTATTTACAGGGACGGAAGTAGTACAGGGACGTGGCAAAATACTAGTAACTGGTACGGCGATGCACACAGAGTTGGGCAAAATCGCCCAAATGTTGCAATCGGTCGAAAGCGAACCAACTCCCCTACAAAAGAGAATGGAACAGTTGGGGAAAGTCCTGGTTAGTAGTGCTTTAGTATTAGTAGTAATTGTTGTTGTTTTCGGACTGATTAGAGCGGGTAACTTTAGTCCTTTTAAAGATTTAATCGAAGTTTCTTTGAGTATGGCGGTTGCTGTCGTTCCCGAAGGTTTACCTGCCGTCGTTACTGTCACCCTAGCGCTCGGTACTCAGCGCATGGTCAAACGACAAGCTTTAATTCGCAAACTACCCGCCGTTGAAACTCTCGGTTCGGTCAACACCATCTGTTCGGATAAAACGGGTACTCTCACCCAAAACAAGATGGTAGTACAAGAGCTAGAAACCCTCAAAGGCAACTTTACCGTCACAGGTCAAGGTTATACCCCCACAGGCGAATTTTTTGACTCCGAGCAGCAACAAATACAACCCCAAGCACAACAAGAATTATTCGCATTATTAACAGCTTGCGTAATTTGTAACGATGCCTCTCTCAATAGCAACGGCGCGGGAGGAGATTGGACAATTATCGGCGATCCGACCGAAGGTGCTTTATTAGCAGCAGCAGGAAAAGCAGGATTAGAACAACACGTTCTCAACGATCGACACCAACGCATTGCCGAAATTCCTTTTTCCTCAGAACGCAAACGCATGTCAGTAATCGTTCGTGGGTTATCGCTCATGGCTCATAGCAATGAACGATCGACAAGGAACGATGAACAGAATGTCATGTTTACCAAAGGCTCGCCCGAATTAGTTTTGGAGCGTTGTACCTCTTATCAACTAGGTAATGAAACCCTACCTCTAAACGAAGGCGATCGCACCAGAATTTTAAACGCCAATAACGATATGGCAAGTCGAGGTTTGCGCGTCCTCGGTTTTGCTGGCAAACCAATCGCCGAATTATCAAACACCGAAGTTGATGAAAGCGAAGAACGAGAATTAATTTGGTTGGGTTTAGTCGCTATGCTCGACGCACCTCGACCAGAAGTTAAAGTGGCTGTGGAAAAATGCCGTCAAGCAGGCATTCGCACCATTATGATTACAGGCGACCATCAACTAACAGCCAAGGCGATCGCCAAACAACTAAGTATTGCTACTGAAGACGACCATATCCTAACAGGAAGAGAATTAGAGCATCTTTCCCAAGACGAACTCGAACGAGAAGTAGACAATGTCAGCATCTACGCCCGCGTTTCTCCAGAACACAAACTGCGGATCGTAAAAGCCCTACAAAAACGGGGTAAATTCGTCGCCATGACAGGAGATGGAGTCAACGATGCTCCCGCTCTCAAACAAGCCGATATCGGTATCGCTATGGGTATAACTGGTACTGATGTCAGTAAAGAAGCCAGCGATATGGTATTACTCGACGATAATTTTGCCACGATCGTCGCTGCCACCGAAGAAGGTCGAGTCGTTTACAGCAACATTCGTCGGTTTATCAAATACATTCTCGGTAGTAACGTCGGCGAAGTAATAACCATCGCTGCCGCACCTTTACTAGGACTCTCAGGTATACCCTTGAGTCCCCTACAAATTCTTTGGATGAACTTAGTCACAGACGGATTACCTGCTCTCGCTTTAGCAGTCGAGCCAGCAGAAAAAAATATCATGCGAAATCCGCCCATAAACACCAAAGAAAGTATTTTTTCCCGAGGTTTGGGTGCATATATCATCAGAATTGGCATAGTTTTTGCCATTATCACCATCATTCTCATGGAAATAGGTTACAACAACCGACCAGAATCCAACCCAGAAAGTTGGAAAACCATGGTTTTTACTACTCTTTGTCTGGCTCAGATGGGACATGCTCTCGCCGTTCGCTCTCACCATCGTTTGACGATTCAAATAAATCCCTTCTCTAATCCCTATCTTTTAGGTGCGGTCGTAGTTACCACAATTTTACAGTTGATGTTAATTTATGTAGAACCTCTACGTAACTTTTTCGACACTCATTTGCTGAGCATGGAACAGTTACTAATTTGTATAGGTTTTAGTAGCTTAATGTTTGTCTGGATAGAATTAGAGAAGTTATTCATTCGCTGGTTTCAATTGCGAAAATAATTTATCGATCGTGGTTCATTGTTGAAGCGCGAATTCCGAGGAAACCTCGGAATAAAAAGCGCCGTGATGGTTCATGGTTCATTGGGAAAGATCGTGTCATCCCCACAATGAGCAATGAACTATGAGCAATGAACAACAAACAACCAAAAACCAAAAACCAAAACCACTATTTATGAATTCACAACCCGTTTCCCCCGATCGCGATCGTACTTCCTTTTCGATGGATGATTTTGCTAAAGCGCTCGAACAATACGACTATCAATTCGAAAAAGGACAAACAGTACGGGGTAAAGTTTTTGAATATGCTTCGGAGGGAGCATATGTAGATATCGGCGGGAAATCTCCAGGATTTATTCCCGCCAGAGAAGCTAGCATTAATGAAGGTGAGCTATCGGTATTACTTCCTCTGGGAGAAGAATTAGAATTCTTAATTATTCAAGGACAAAATGCCGAAGGACAAGTTACCCTTTCTCGCCGTCAGCTCGAACTAAAACAAGCTTGGGCTAACGTGGCTGAAATTGCCGAGAGCGGTAAATCCACCCAGATGCGAGTGACAGGAGTCAACAAAGGAGGAGTAACGGGAGATGTTGAAGGTTTACGAGCATTTATTCCCCGATCGCACCTCGAACAACAAGCGGATATGGAATCTTTAATCGGCGAGCTATTAACCGCTACTTTCTTAGAAGTCGATCCCGAAAACAGAAAGTTAGTTCTTTCGCAACGAGGTGCGATTCAAGCCCGTGCGATCGCTTCTCTGGCACAAGGTAGCCTAATGACTGGAAAAGTCGCCAGCATCAAACCCTATGGCGCATTTGTCAATTTAAGTGGAATAACTGGTTTACTACACATTTCACAAGTTAGCGGCAATCAGATCGATTCTTTGACAACTGTTTTAAAAATCGGACAGGAGATTAAAGTAGTTATAGCCGAGATCGATGAATATAAAAATCGCTTATCTCTGTCTACCAAGGTCTTTGAAGAATATCCAGGCGAAATCCTCGAACGCTTCGATGAAGTAATGGAAACGGCTGAAGAACGCTGGGAAAAAACCAAACAACAGCAGGGTAATTAGAAGGGTTAGGGGCGAGACGGATAGGGAGCAACAGGAGCAGAGGAGAAATAGTGAATGAGTGACTATACACTTCCCAATGCCCGATGCCCGATGCCTGTTGCCCCTTGCCCGTTGCCCATCACTTAAATATTTTTGTTCGATCCAAAAGTTGACGATGGTTTGAATATTTGATTACGATAGCGACTGCAAGCAATAAAAATATCGAGCCGAGTTTTTTGTTAGCCAATGGAAATAACTATCATCAAAATTTCTGTAAGTAATTTCCGCTGTTGGCATTAATAAGCTTGTGCGTGGATAATTGTCTACAAACACCGAACACTCATCGAGACGTTTAGTTTCGATCGTCAAAATATGCCTATGGCCTCTGCCAAAATTCTTGTCGTAGACGACGACCCGGCGATTCGCAACCTAGTCGATAGATTTCTGACACAAAGAAACTATCAGATTGAGTGCGCTGATGATGGAAAAACAGCCCTAAAATTATTCGAGCAATTTCATCCCGATTTAGTTATTCTCGATGTCAATTTGCCCGACGCTTTAGGGTACAACTTGTGCGAAGACATGCAGAGTCGTACTGATGTTTTCATTCTTATGTTAACTAGTAGGTCTGATGCTTCTGATAAAAAAGAAGGTTTTCTTAAGGGTGCTGATGACTATTTGACCAAGCCTTTTGATTTGCAAGAATTGGAATATCGAGTCAAAGCCATTTTGAAGCGTCAGCGATCGGTAACTAGTTCTGAAAAACAACCTTTAGTTTTTCATAATCTAACTATCGATCCTGTACGTCGAGAAGTCACGGTTAACAGTCATCTAGTCTTGTTAACTGCATTAGAATTCGATCTGCTGCATTTTTTAGCAACTCGACCCGGTCGCGTCTGGCGCAGGGAAGAATTGATCCAAAATGTTTGGGATTACGATTATGTGGGCGATCAAAGAGTTGTTGACGTACACATAGGTCAAATTCGCAAAAAAATCGAAATAGATATCGCCGAACCGTGTTTTATTCAAACGGTTCGCGGAGTGGGATACAAATTTGAAGTCGAGCCACAAGCTAGTTAATTTCTATTTCTTGTGGTAAATACTTAGTAGTATTTGCTATTTTGATTCTCCGTTTTTGCTTCTGACAATCGGAGAAAAATTTTTTTGCAGCTATTTTTAGGATTGACTGGAATTAGAGGTAGTATTGCTCTCTGTATCTTTAGAGGCGATCGCCTGGGCTTCTTTTTGCTGTTCTAGTTGAGCGCTCATTTTCACTGACTCTTCTAGTTGCTGTGCTTCTTTTTTAAACTCGCTTTCAAATTCACGAGAAGCGTCCTGAAAACCTTTAATTGCTTTACCCAAACTGCGCCCGATCTCTGGTAGTTTTTTTGGTCCAAAGACTAACAAGGCGACTATCATTATTAGCGCCATTTCTGGCAGACCAATTCCAAAAATATTCACAATTTATCTCCTGCAAGCGTTCCCCATCTCTATTATTATCAAAAAACCCGGGCGAACCGGGATTTATTTACATCTTTTTTGAGTAATTAGCAAAATTGAACTAATTACCTACACTTCTCCAATCTACGTTTATTCCTTCAAGTATTAATGAAGAGTTGTAAAGTTGCAGAATAATTAATAAAAAGACAAAGAATAAAGCCATAAAAACTCCCATTAATACAGTTGTTCCCCAACCAGGGGCAACTTTACCATATTCAGAGTTTAGGGGTTTGAGAACATCCCCTAACCATGTGCGCTGTGCCATAAATCCACCAAAAGGTTATCTAAGTTAATTTTTGTAATCTTCTGTAATATTATAGAGGAGAAGCAATCATATTTTATTTAGCTTATGGAACCTGCAATAGTTCTTAGCATCAGTATTGGCGTTGTAGTTATCGCTATTACTGGCGTTTCTATTTATACTGCATTTGGGCCGCCTTCGGCTGAATTAGGAGATCCTTTTGAAGATCACGAAGACTAAATTTTAAAATTTGTAGCACTTTTTTTATAAGTGCTACACAATCAAAATGTGAAGTCGAAAAACAATAAAGTCAGTGAAGGATTCACCCCCTCCACTGCTCTACTTAATGCGATTTGACAACTTATTAAAATTTTTCTGTGAGTGAAATATCTGCTATCCTTTTCAAGGAATTAAGCACAGTCAACGAAAAATCTTTTCGATCGTGCAAAAGTAGGCGGTTTTTTCTTCTTACTCAAACAGTTTTTTCCATCTAAGAGCTTTTAAGCAAGCTCCGATCTGATTTTGTAGGGTTGCAAAAGCATTATTTTTTTTGCTAAGTGCCGATCATCGCTGCGATCGAAGCATTTACAAATAAATGAAACTTTTACGCTCGAAATTTTACCAACAGAGATTTAGCTATAGATATTATTGCTTAAGTATATTTCCTAGATCGATCTTTTAAGCCTTAAAACTGTTTCTTTTCCAGTTTTTACTTGGGAAGATACAGTTGTTGAATGATGATACTGCTGACAAAAAGTAAAGAACACAGTAAAAATACAGGTAAAATTTACATAACTTTCATAGAAAAAGACTTACGTACTCTAGAAACTTTACATTAGACCTATATAATAATACTTAATTCAAACAAATGAATTGGATTAGCAATTTTACGTCGTAATTAACTTACAAATCCATGGAAAACCAACCTAACAACCTATCTTCTCTATCCAAAGAAAATTTAACTTATCAAGAAGTTCTTAAATTAGCAAGATTAAGAATTTTATTGATAAAAATAGAACAAGAACTCAATACAGTACAGACTAGTTTAACCAACATCAAGAACTCTCAACAACAAACCAATCCTGATTCTGCATTGTTACCACAAATAGATGTAAAACTCTATTTAATCGAACAACTTTTATATAAAATTCGCAAAGTTAGATTAAATCTTAACTACTACTTTAGCTAATTTTAAGATTTTAGCTAAAGAAAAAATAGGCAATAATTAGCCAATTTTTCAGTTAAATCTACAGCAATTAAGTATATACGATCGTGGTTATTAAATAGTAGGGAAGGGTTTTAACAGTGAGTTTAAAATTATAAATTTTGAATTCTCTACCCCTACCCCTTGTCACAGAGCAAGTTTTTCGATCTCAACTAAACTCTGCTTTCAATCAGCGCATCAGCACGAACTCATAACAAGAAGCGAAAGTTTTGCTGGTTTAAACTCAAACTAAGTTGACTGTTCCAGGAACAATTTGACACTCTCCAAAATTCTCAAATTAAATCTCTCCAGTAGCTCCTTTGACTACAGAAAACTTAAAACTTTTTAGCTAATTTTTGAGTGCTTTTCTGGATTAAGCGCCCTTTAATGCTAATCTGGCAAGCATTAATTTTACTGGTGTAGTCTCTACACAAGATTAATGTGTCGCTTTCTTTTTTCCAAACGATCTACTTTACCACTCCAAAGTTTTTCTGCATCGTTCTAGAGTCTGAATGGTATACAACCAAGATTGCTAAAGAGCGAAATTTTCCGTGGTGGGCTTTTGATACCTCGATCGCCTTAAAAATCAGAATTGGCACGGGGTTGTATACAAAAAATTATTTATGAATGCAATAATTTTTATTTGTTCAAAATTGTAAAACTCAAGTTTAATCAATTTGATTAAACTAAATTGAAAAAAATTACCGTATTAAATAATACTGAAAAAATAATCATACTAAACTTTTAAATAATTATCAGTGTAAAAACTGATGTATGTAGACTATTAACTGGCTATAGTCGTTGATATGTATTGGTTTTAATAATTAACGATCGCTCGATGTGGCTTTTACCAATTTAAGGTTTTGATAAAGACTAAGTTTAACTACTGACAATCTTAAGAAGAGAATGACAGAATTTTGATTAGATAAATAGATTTTTGTCAAGTAAGAGCAATCACCGCTAAATTGTACTGCAAAAAATTTACAACTAAATCAGCTCAATAAAATTTGCAGACAGAATTATTTAAACCTTTATCGATCTGCCAGTATTATAAAAATGATCCAAAGCATAGATAAAAAAAACATCAACCAAACCCAGTCTGCGACGTTAATCGAACTACTTAGAGATAGGGCAATTAACCAAAGCGATCGACATGGCTATACTTTTTTAATTGATGGAAAAAAAGAAAGTGCGCCTATAACTTACAGCGAACTCGATCGACAGGCGAGAGCGATCGGTGCATTATTACAACAATACCAGGCAAAAGGCGAAAGAGCATTACTTCTCTATCCGCAAGGATTGGAAGTTTTAGCAGCTTTTTGTGGCTGTTTGTATGCGGGAGTAATTGCCATTCCCGTACCGCCTCCAGAATCTGGGAGATTGAAAAGAACACTACCGAGACTCAGATCGATCGTCAAAGACGCGCAAGCTACTTTTGCTTTAACTACGGCGGGAATTTTAGAGTTGGTGGAAAATGTCCGCGATGAGTTCCCCGAATTCGATCGAATGCGCTGGATCGATACCGCAACAGTAGATTTAAATTTGGCGGAACAATGGCAAGATCCTGAAGTCGATCGCGATGCACTAGCATATTTACAATATACTTCGGGTTCGACCTCTACACCCAAAGGTGTAATGCTCAGTCATTATAATCTGATGCACCATTGCGCCTATCTGCAAAAAGCCTGTAGTTATGACTCAAATAGTGTCAGCGTAACTTGGATGCCCTATTTCCACGATTATGGTTTGGTGGAAGGCATGATGGTACCTCTCTACAACGGTACGCCTTGTTATCTCATGTCGCCTTTTTCTTTTATCAAGCGACCGATTCAATGGTTGCAAAATATGAGTAAGTATCGGGCAACTCATTCCCAAGCGCCTAACTTTGCCTATGATTTATGTACTCGTCGCGTTCAAGACAAACAAATTGCCGAACTAGATTTAAGTAACTGGCAAGCAGCAGGAAACGCCGCCGAACCAATTAATCCGAAAGTGATGGAACGTTTTGTCGAGATTTTTAGCCCCTGTGGCTTTTCTTGGCAAAGTTTTGCCCCTTCTTACGGATTGGCGGAATATACCTTGCTTGTTTCCACTACACCCAAGGGCAGCGCACCAGTTATCGCTAGGCTAGAAGCAACAGCATTAGAAAAAGATAAAATAGTCGCCGCCAAAGCTGACAAAGAAGATGGAGTGCGTACCGTTCCTAGTTGCGGTCGTCTCGTTTGCGATACCAAAGTCGCGATCGTCCGTCCCGATTCAATGACTCGTTGTGCTGAAGACGAAGTTGGCGAAATTTGGGTATCAGATCCCAGTGTCGCACAAGGTTATTGGCAAAGAAAAGAAGAAACCGATCGCACCTTCTGCGTCTATACCAAAGATACCAAAGAAGGCCCTTTCCTGCGTACTGGTGACCTCGGTTTTCTCAAAGATGGGGAATTGTATATTACGGGGAGAATCAAGGATTTAATCATTATTAGAGGGGCAAATCACTATCCTCAAGATTTAGAATGGTCGGTTCAACATCTCAATTCCGTTTTTCGTCCCGATTGTGGCGCGGCATTTTCGATCGATGCTGGTGGCGAAGAAAGATTGGTTATCGTCCAAGAAATCGAGAGGCATTCTGAAAATCTCGACACGGATAAATTAATTGCCGACATTCGTCAAGAAATCGCCGAACAACATGAAGTTCAAATTTATGCTGTAGTTTTAGCCAAACCAGGTAATATTCTCAAAACTGCTAGCGGTAAAATTCAACGTAGCGCCTGTCGTGCTGATTTTATGGCTGGAAAGTTAGATATTATCGCCGATTGGAGTGAAAATCCACAAATGACTGCCAAATTTCAAAATTTAAAAGGCGAACTAGAATCACTGGCAGAAAAGGTGAAAGTTTCTAGAATGTAACTCAAATAAGTTATCAAGCTTACATTTGGTGAAATAAAAAAAGTCCGCAGATGAACACAGATGAACACAGATAATTTTTTAATTTAATTTCCTCTTCCAAGAAGCGATTTGGATAACTTTGATAACCCCATCGATCGATCCATCTGTACGGCACGCCAAACAAATCGGAGGCAACCTCCGATTTGCGTGCCTTGTTTATCAGCGTTTATCTGCGGACTCTATTTTCAATTAACTTCTAGCTGCGTCAAACCATTTAAAGATGAATGATTATATTAATCGACTAAAACAATATCAACTTGCCCAGGCGCTAGAGAAAGACTTAGGTAATCCTCTCGATCCAGAGAGTATTATGTCCTTCAAAAGCGCGATCGACCTAGATGAAAGTGAAGAATTTCCCCACCAGGAAATTGCTTGGCTTTATAACTGGAATTTACAAGATTATTACGTCCCCGTTGATTGCGGTGGCAAGTTTACTAATTTTGAAGAATTCCTTGCCTTTGTCAGGGTTTTATCTCGTCGAGATTTAACTACGGCGATCGCGTTTACCACTCTCTTTTGGTCTTTTCTGACTTGGTTGGCTGGGACTGAGGAACAAAAACAAAAGCTATCCAAGTTTATCAGAGAAGAACATGGGGCGATGTGTCTGGGTTACTCGGAAAAAGAACACGGTAGCGATTTGGTAAATGGTTCGCTGACGGCGACAAAAGTACCAGGAGGCTATCTTCTCAACGGGGAAAAATGGCCGATCAATCGCGCTACTATTTCGGGAGTTTCTTTTATCCTTGCCAAAACCGATTCAGAAGGAGGGGCAAAAAGTTTAACTCTGTTTGCAGTCGATAAAAGTCAATTAGCTACTTCTGAGTATTACAATCTTCCCAAAATTCTCACTCATGGCGTTCGTGCTTCGGATATGAGTGGAATTGGTTTTAAAAACTGTTTCGTTCCCGATTCGATGCGTTTGCGAGAAGAAGGAGACGGATTGGAATTAGGATTGAAGGGTTTCCAAGTAACTCGTACTCTCTGTGCGGCTTTTGCCCAGGGTGCAGCCGATACGGCTTTGAGAACTACTCTTAAGTTTGCACGACATCGCCAACTGTATCATAAAACAGTTTTCGATTTGCCCCAACCTCGTAAAACTCTAGTCGATGCTTTTTTGGATATTCTTATCTGTGATTGCGAAACTATTGCGGCGACAAGAGGTTTTAGTGTCGTTCCCGAACAATTTAGTGTTTGGGCTTCGGTGACGAAATATTTCGTTCCCGTTCAATTAGAGACGATGGTAAATAACGTCTACGTGGTGTTAGGTTCGCGTTTTTACATGCGAGATGAACACGAATTCGGAATTTTCCAAAAAGTACTTCGAGATAATTCGATTATCAGTATGTTTGACGGTAGCAGCGTTGTCAATTTACATGCGTTAATTCTGCAATTTCGACAAATTACAAAAGCGCGATTGCGCTCCGCGCATGCTTCGCAAACGCGTCGAAAAGAAAAAGATCTCGAACAATTATCATCGCGTTTGGAAACGATTTTTTCTTTGCATAAACCTTTGCCAAATTTCGATCCAACTAAATTGGAATTATTTGGTAGGGGTGCAGATGATGTTTTGCAGGGTTTAGAAATAGCGATCGAACAACTCGATCGCATCCAAAAAGAAGCAGACGTAGACAGAGAAATGTTATCTATGCTAATCGGTTTGAGTGAGATGCTTCTCGAAGAATTAAACACTCACGACGAACTAATAGCTAATTCTAAATTTGAATTCGGTCACGATCAATCCCCCGAATTATTTGAAATTGCCAAGAAATACTGCACCCTGCATGCAGCCGTATCTTGTCTACATATGTGGATCTATAACCGCAAAGTCTTGGGTGAATTTTTTGCTAAAGGAGAATGGTTAGTTTTAAGTCTGCACAGATTGTTACGATCGCTCAGACCTCTACCTTATTTTATCTCCGAAGCTTATATCGAAAATGTCGCCCAAGAATTAATCAAACTTGACAACGAAAATAAACTGTTTTCGATCGTCCCTTTTCAACTAGCACAAACACAAGAGGAAACAAATGCAAACAAAGAGTTCCAACTCCAATATTGAAGCGATTCAAATTTGGCTTGTCAACAAACTTGCCGAACAACTTTCTCTAGACCCCAATAGTATTAATGTTACCGAATCTCTAACTCGTTACGGACTCGATTCGATCGATGCTGTAACTATGGTAGGCGATTTGGAAGACTGGTTGGATCTCGAATTTCCTTCAACTCTATTCTGGGATTATCCGACGATCGAAAAATCGGCTAACTATTTGGCAGAAAATTTCGATATTTCCGCCGCTTTGAGTAATTCTGAGTCTCCTGAAACAGCACAAATCAATTCGAGTCCAGAACCAGCAAAAGCTTCTGCTGGCAAAGGATGGGGTGGTTTATTCGGACGCAAGTAAACGGATTTTAGAGGTAAAAAAGAATAGGGAGTAGGGTGTAGTGGAAGTAGCAAGTAGCGAGTGTGCCGCGTAGCAAGTAAAAAATTAATAACTTATCTTCTGCCCTCTGCCCTCTGCCCTCTGCCCTCTGCCCTCTGCCCGGTCGCACTCGCCTGTCGAAGTGCTGCCCTCTGCCCTCTGCCTCTCTGCCTTAAAAAAGAATGAATTATTCCGACTTTTCTTTTTGGTGGGTATTGCTACTTTTTAGCATTCCTTTTTTTACCGTTCGTTATATTGGTAAATCTCTCAATCTTTGGCGAGATATTTTTGACGCGATCGGTTTGGCAGTTATGTCTTTGCTGCTATTTTCTAATGCCAGCCGTTCTAGTTTTATTATCTTTGCCTTTGAGGTTATTTTTAATTACTTGATGGTGGTGCTAATGTTACGCCATCAGGGTTGGCAAGCTAAGTTAATTGCTACACTGGTTATTGGTGTAGATTTAGCAATTCTTGCCTATTTCAAATATTTTATTTTTATCGTTGAAGATGTTATTGGGTTATTAATAAATATCTCTCCAAATTGGCAGCAAAATTTACCTTTTACCATTCAAGATAAAATTCCGCCTGGAGTTTCTTTTTATACTTTTCAAATGGTTTCTTTTGTCGTTGATTCTTTGATGGCAAGGAAAAAGAAATCGCTTAAATTTGTCGACTATATTAATTTTGTTTCTTTTTTCCCTCAAATTGTCGCAGGGCCGATCGAACGTCGTATCGACTTTTTTCCACAAATTGAAGCTTTTCGTTTTAAATTTACAGCAGAAAATTTTGAATTGGGCTTACGCTGGCTTTCTTTGGGCTTTTTTATGAAGTTCGTTTTAGCGGAAAACCTAGCACCTTATATTAGTTTGACTGAGGCAAATAATGCTTGGACGATTTGGTTTCAAGCATTTTTATTTACTCTGAGAATCTATTTTGATTTTGCTGGTTACAGTTTTATTGCTGTTGGTTTGGCTTGGTTTTTGGGAGTTAAATTAACGGTAAATTTTCTCGCGCCCTATACTTCGGTAAGTATTAATGAATTTTGGCAGAGATGGCATATTACTCTAAGTACTTGGTTTCGCGACTACGTCTTTATTCCTTTGATGGGTCGTAACAAACAATGGGCCGCATTCTATCTCTTTATTACTTTTACTTTATCAGGATTTTGGCACGGCGCAGCGTGGAATTTTATTATTTGGGGTGCTTACCACGGTTCGTTACTGTTGGTGTTGCGCTATGTGGGTAGACCTTTCCATCGTTGGATGAGTCAATACGTTGCCAAACCTCAGTTTATTTCTTGGGGCTTAACTTTTGCTTCAGTAACTCTTGGTTGTTTGTTTTTCATGGATACAAACACCCATAGATTGCTACTGAAGTTAAAAACGATCGCGATACCTTGGAATTATTCTCTGTCTAATTTGGGTTCTTTATTTAGTTCTTACAGTGTCAACGAAGGAACGGCTTTGATTTTAATTTTGGCAGGTGCGATCGCGGTTTTAGTACTGGAACATGTTGCGGTTTGGCAGAAAAAGTTTGAATACGAGTTGTTGCTTTCGCCTTGGGTATCGAGGATTTTACTCGGTTTGACGATTTTATTGGCTGCTAATACACCTTCTAAGTTTATTTACTTCGAATTCTGATGTGGAAACCTTTTAAGTTTTTTCCTTGGTTCGCTACTGTCGGTGTCGCCTGGTCGATCGGTTTTATTTATAACGTCTACTACGGCGGCGAATTGAGTTGGTTGCGGATGATGTACGGGCAGAAAATGGCAATTGCAGCTAATATTGAAGCGCCAAGAAGGTTGTTAATTACTGGTGGATCGGGCGCGCACTACACGATCGACTCGAAGATAATTGAGGACGGTTTGGGCATTCCTACCATTAATTTAGGTCTAGATGGCCCTGTCGGTCTAGATGTAATTTTACCTAGTATGCTCGATCGCGTTCGTCCTGGGGATATTGTTTTGTTGATTCCTGAGTATTTGCTGCTTTTGGATGAGGATGGTTTTGGCGATCGATCTGGACAATTTGGGGTGGCGATCGGACAACCTGGTTTGGGAGGTGTACCAGCTAAGCAATTGGCGCAAGATATTTTGATGTTGGGTGTGCCGACTTTAAGGGGTGTGACTAAGTCTAGTTTGGATTTGGTGGAGAAGGGAAAGTTTACTGGTTATTATTCCGATCCAGTTGACGATCGCGGCGATCCAACGGCGGTGAAGGATCGGATGGGTAAGTGGTGGCGTTTGCCGATCGAACAGGCTATTTCAACCCATGCGATTGAGAGAATTAGTAGGTTTCGTCGGGAGGTGGAGGCGAAGGGGGGTACTTTGATTCTTTCTCTTCCTTGGGTGTATGGGAGTGATGATGAGATGTCGATGGCTAATGTTAGGAAGACGGCTGAGGACTTGGGTAAAATTGCGCCTTTGATTTATGAGAGGGATTTGAATGTGAAGGGGGATAAGAGTTTGTTTGCCGATACTCATTATCATTTGGTGCCAGAGGCGCGGAAGGTTAGGGCGCGGGAGTTGGTTGAGGAGTTGAAGCCTTTGGTGAATAAGGGATTTTAGGTGGGGAGTTTGGGGTTGTTTTTGTCTCGCGCAGAGGCGCAGAGGCGCAGAGAGTTCAACAGAGAGTGGATTGGTGAGGAAAAATGAGGTGATGGAGTGAGGGTTTTAAAACTACCAATGAACGATGAACAATGAATAATGAACCTATAAAAATTTGTATTCTTGGTGGTGGTTTTGGTGGGCTTTATACGGCTTTGTATTTGAGTAGCTTTGCTTGGGTGAAGTCGGGTAGGTGTCAAATTGTTTTGGTCGAACCGAAGGATAATTTTTTGTTTAGTCCTCTTTTGTATGAGGTTTTGACTGGGGAATTAAAGCGTTGGGAAATTGCGCCTTCTTATGAAAAGTTGTTGGCGGGGAAGAGGATTGAGTTTTGTCGGGATGTGGCTTGTGAGGTGGATTTGAAGAGTCGGCGGGTGGAGTTGGGAAGTGGAGAGAATTTGGATTATGACTATTTGGTGTTGGCGGTGGGGAATAAGGCTTGGTTTCCTGAGATACCTGGTTTGAGTGAATATGGGCTGGGTTTTCGTAGTTTGGCTGATGCCGATCGTCTGGAGGAAAGATTAAGGGTGATGGAGGCTTCAGATAGGCAAAGGTTACGGGTGACGGTTATTGGTGGTGGTGCAAATGGGGTGGAGTTGGCTTGTAAGTTACACGATCGCTTATTAGGAAGGGTGAATGTTTGTCTGATTGAGAGAGGAGAGGAAATTCTTAAGGGTTTTTCTGTTGGGGTTAAGAAAGCGGCGAAAAGGGCGATCGAAAGACGGGCGATCGAGGTTTGTTTGAATACTGAGGTTAAAGAAATTGAGGCGGACAAGATTGTTTTAAATCGTGGCGGTGAGGTGGTTACTTTTCCTATCGATCTGGTGTTGTGGACGGCTGGTACTGAGTCGATCGAATGGGTGAGTAATCTCAATTGTCAGCAAAGCGATCGGGGTAAATTATTGACTCGTCCGACGCTTCAGTTAGTTGACTATCCAGAGGTTTTTGCTTTGGGCGATTTAGCGGAGGTTTGTAGTAATAAGAAAAGATTTATACCTGCGACGGCGCAAGCTGCTTTTCAACAGGCTAGTTGTGCGGCGAAGAATCTGAAGGCGTTGATGCTGGGTGAGTCTTTGGGACGTTTTCGTTATTTGCATTTGGGGGATATGTTGACTTTGGGTAAGGGGGTGGCGGTTGTTTCTAGTTATTTTGTGAGTTTGGAGGGGGTTATAGCGGGGTTGATTAGAAGGTTGGTTTATGTGCAGCGTTTACCGACTTTTCGGCATAGGTTACAGGTTTTGAAGAATTTAGTCCGCAGATGAACAAGGCACGCAAATCTGAGGTTGCCAAGGCAGGAAAATCGGAGGAAACCTCCGATTTGTTCACCTGCCGTTCAGATTTGCCTTAGCGTGCCGTGCTGATAAACGCGGATGATTGAATGATTGTGAGTTTGAGTTAATAGATATTTTTATTGGTTATTTAAGGTTATTTTTTTATGGTTATTGGTGGGGAGAAAGGTAATAGTAATTTTATAAATAAATTAAACGAGATTTTTGGTTTGGATCTGCGATCGCTGGCTTTGTTTAGAGTTGGGTTGGCGTTGGTTGTTATTAGCGATTTAGTTATTCGTTTTGGGGATGCGAGGGCGCTTTTTTCTGATGAGGGGGTATTGCCTCGCGTTGCCTTAATCGATGGGATTGTCGATCGCTGGTATTGGTCGATTAATTTGGTTAGCGGTCAACCTTTTGTTCAGCAATTGCTGTTTTTGACGGCGATTTTTATGGCTGTTTTAATGTTAGTTGGTTATCGAACTAGGTTGGCGGTTATTGCTAGTTGGGCGATGATTATTTCAATTCACAATCGCAATCCTGCTTTGGTTTTTGCGGGTGACGATATGCTTCGGGCAATTCTTTTTTGGTCGATGTTTTTGCCTTTGGGCGCTTGTTATTCGATCGATAGTGCGCTGAATACTTCTTCTAAACCTCTGCCAAAACGTTTTCTTTCTTTTGCTACGGTTGCTTTAATCGTGCAGCTTTGTTTTATCTATATGCTGTCGGCATGGTTCAAGCATCAAAGTCCGCTTTGGTCGCAGGAAGGAAGTGCGGTATATTATGCTTTGAGTTTCGATCGGTATGCAACGGGATTCGGTCAATTTTTATTGGGATTGCCGATCGAGTTGTTGAAGTTGATGAATTTTGGCGCGCTTTGGTTTGAATGGTTGGGCGCTTTGTTGTTATTTATTCCTTTTCGTACTGACTTTTTCCGTTGCGTCGCGATCGTTAGTTTTATTCTTTTACATTTTTCTTTTGGATTATCTTTTACGATCGGTATTTTTCCAGCGCTTTGTATAGCGGTTTGGTTGGCTTTTATTCCCAGTTCGATATGGGAATGGTTATTGAAGCGAACTTATTCTTCGGAAAGAAAGGGTTTAAAAATCTACTACGATGCCGAATGCGGTTTTTGCAAAAAGGTAGTCCACTTTATCCGTACTTTTTTAATTTTACCAGGAACGCCGCTAACGATCGCACAGGATGATGAATCTATTTATGCGGACATGCAGACTTATAATTCTTGGGTAATTGTCGATTGGCAGGAGAAGCGGCGTTTTAAATGGGAAGGAATTGCCTATGTAGTCAGCTTATCTCCAATTATATTTTTCCTAGCGCCCGTATTGAGATTTCCTCCTTTGATGGCGATCGGGACGAAAATTTATGAAACGATTGCTTCCAATCGTAAAGCGGCGGGTAAATTGACCGCACCTTTTAAATACACTTCTTTTGAAGTTCGTTCTTCTATCCTCCTCAACGTTGTCTCTCTAATTCTTTTGCTTCTGGTGACGCTTTGGAATTTTCGCAGTTTTGCCAATCATCCTGCTTTTCAAAGTCGTTCCACTCCAGTCGATCGCACTTTACGCCGCGTTACTAATTCTCAAGCATTACAGAAACTAGATTGGTTGAGTCGCCTAACTAGATTAGATCAATCTTGGAGTATTTTTGCACCCAATCCACCCCGCGATGATGGTTGGCATGTAATTGTGGGAACACTAGAAGATGGAAGCCAAATTAATGTTTTAGGTGACGACGATGCTGTTAACTGGGAAAAACCCACTATTCAACAAAGAAATCGACTTTATCGAAATATGCAATGGCGCACTTATTTTATTAACCTAAATCGCGCGATCGGACAAAAACTTTATCCATATTACAGCGAATATTTATGCCGCGATTGGAGTACCAAACATACAAAAGGAAAACAACTCAAAAAAATTGACATTTATTTTATGGATGAAAGAACTGTTCCTCCTGGTGAAACTCAAAATGTAGAAAAAAAAGATGCTTGGCAACAATCTTGTTCTAAATAGTAAATCTAATACCAACTAGTATTAATTATGAAAAAATTCAATCGCATTAAAATAGTAAAATAAGTAGTTATATCGAAATTGCCAGCGAACAATCACCCAAAAATTATCTGCGTTTATCCGCGTTTATCTGCGGACTCTTTTAATCTTAAATATGTTATTCAACTCCTATATTTTTATCTTTATCTTTCTACCAATAACCTTAGTTATTTTCTTTATTCTCTCAAGGTTTCGTCTAACTAAACTAGCTCTACTCTGGCTAACAATAACATCACTATTTTTCTATGGTTATTGGAATCCACCTTATTTAATTTTGATGCTTTTGTCGATCGCCTTCAATCATCGGATAGGTAGATTAATTGAAGAAGCACCATTACAAAATAAGCAAGCCAAAATTTTACTTTGGACTGGTATAGTAATTAATATCGTCTTAATTGGTTACTACAAATATACAAATTTCTTTTTGTCTTCGGTTAATAGCTTTATCGATTCCAACTTTTTTATTCCCAATTTAATTTTACCTTTAGGAATTTCTTTCTATACCTTCACTCAAATAGGTTATCTCGTTGACGCTTATCGAGGTGAAACTAAAGGAGCAAACTATGACATTATTACCTACACTTTATTCATTAGTTTTTTTCCGCAATTAATTGCTGGCCCTATTCTTCGTCACGACGAACTAATCCCTCAATTTCGTAATATTAGAAAATTTGTTTTTTCACAAAAAAATCTTGCCCTGGGCTTAACTATGTTTAGTTTGGGGTTATCCAAAAAAGTATTAATTGCCGATAATATTTCACCTTGGGTAGCACCAGTATTTAATAATCCCGACGCTGTTAGCTTTATTGAAGCGTGGTTTGGTGCAATTACTTATACACTGCAATTGTATTTTGATTTTTCTGGCTATTCAGACATGGCGATCGGTCTGGGTTTGATGTTTAATATCAAATTACCAATCAATTTTAATTCTCCTTATAAAGCTACTTCTATATCAGATTTTTGGCGACGCTGGCATATTACTTTATCTAATCTTTTGAGAGATTATTTATATATTCCTCTGGGAGGTAATCGTAAAGGAATCGTTCGTCAGTATGCCAATCTTATTATCACTATGTTACTTGGTGGATTGTGGCATGGCGCGGGTTGGAATTTTGTGTTGTGGGGTGGATTGCATGGGGTTTATTTATCAGTAAATCATTGGTGGCGCACTTTTAAAAAACCTCTACCAGTATTATTAGCTTGGACTTTAACTTTTTTGTCTGTAATGGTTAGCTGGGTATTATTTCGAGCTAAAGATTTAAATGATGGTTTAAATATTTTACAAGCAATGTCGGGATTGAATGGAATTGTTTTACCAGGACAACCAGGAGGGAAATTTTCTTTTCTCTCTCAATTGGGTATACAACTCAAATCGTGGCCAGAATTGAATTATTTACCAACAGTAAATGAGAGTAAAAGTTTGGGTATTTTGGTGTTGGTTATATTAGTTATTTGTGTTACACGGCTTCCGAATACGCAGCAAATATTAGATAAATTTAAACCTAGTTGGATTTGGGCAGCATCGATCGGAATTTTGGCAAGTTTTTGTTTGCTATCTCTCAATCGGGTTTCTGAGTTTTTATATTTTCAATTTTGAATTATAGTAGAGTCCGCAGATAAACGCAGATGAATGCAGATGGATATAGATAGTTTGATGGTCGGGTAAATAAGAATTAAAGTGTTTCAATTTTTGAGTTTATATGAAACAAACATTGGGTAAGCGTAGGGCTAATAAATATAATAAATTTAATTGGTTGTTTTTATTATTTGTTTCTATTCCACTGTCTTTAGTGGGTACGTTTAATTTATCGATCGATCCTTATGATGTTTTTGATACTCCTAATTGGTTGGGAATAAATCACGTTAAGCCTAAAAAAGATAATAACGATCGCTTGTTTAAGGCTAGCGATCTTATTCGTCTCAAACCAACAACGCTTATATTAGGTTCTTCGAGAACAAAACAAGGAATCGATCCAGAACATCCTGCTTTGAGTAGCGATCGCTCTACTTATAATTTAGCTATTAATGGCCCGAATACTTATGAAATTAGGCGCTATTTAGAACACGCGATCGCCAATCAATCAAATATAAAAGAAATTGTTTTTGGCGTTGATTTTTTTATGTTTAATGCCACTTTAAAAAATCAACCTAGTTTTTCTGAAGATAGATTGGAGAAAACACATATTGTCATTAACGACGCGATTAATACTCTTTTTTCTCTGGATACTTTTTATGTCAGTCAAGCGACAGTTGAAGCCAGTCTGAAAGAGAAAAATAAGGATGATATTTATGGCGAAAATGGTTTTATGCCAAATCGCACTATCAATGACGGCAATACTAAGTGGCGATTCGACCAATCGATTGAGCTATATTTCAAGCTACATTCTGACTATGAATTTTCTGATGAATATTTAGCTGAATTTAAAAAAATAGTCGAGCTTTGTCAGCAAAATAAGATTAACTTAAAAGTATTTATTTCTCCGTCTCACGCTACAGATATGGATGCGATTCGCGCTACTGGACGCTGGGAAACAATGGAAAAATGGAAGAGAGAGATAGTAAAAATTGTTCCTGTTTGGGATTTTTCTGGCTATAACAGCGTTACGACCGAACCGATTAAAGATGTCATGAAAAATTATGCCGACAATTCCCATTACACAGTTCCGATCGGCAATTTAATTCTCGATCGCGTTTTAGCTTACCAAAGTGAAAAAGTTCCTCTAGATTTTGGCGTATTAATTACATCAGAAAATATCGAATCACATTTACAAAAAATAAACAGCGATCGCCAAAGTTGGGCAAAAAACCATACAGATGAAGTTAAATTAGTCGAAACTATCAAACAAAAAATAAACAATAAAAACAAGCGATCGAAGTAGTTATTTGGTAATAGATAATTGGTAATTTTTTTTTTCTATTATAAAAGTATTTATTATCTATTGCCTATTGCCTATTTTATTGTTTAATATTGTCAGAAATCCAACTTAAATAAGTCTCCGAACCAGCAATAATTGGCATAGCAATAATTTCTGGTACTTCGTAGGAATGTAATTCTTTAATTTTGGCTTCTAATTCTGCAAAATATGTTAGTTTTGTTTTAATTATTAATTGCCATTCTTGGTTTGTATGTATTTTGTCTTGCCAAGAATAAATAGATTGAATCGGACAGATATTAACGCAAGCAGCTAGTTTCAATTCAACTAAGCAACTACCAATTTTTGCTGCTTCTTCTGGAGAAGATGCTGTAACTAAAACTACACCATAAAAATTTAGATCGTTATTCATAATTAATGTCACTTAACGACTTATAGGTCGCTTTTTGGCAAAAAAATACCCTAGATGTCGTATGTTTGAAAATCGGCAATGATAAATTTTTCTAAATTTATCACAATCTAAGCGTCATTATTTTGTGAATAACGACGATAAATAATATCTTAGTTGAGAGAAGTCCAAGATCTAAGTTTGAACAGACTTGAAATATAAGACAGATAATTGATTCTCTGGCTTTTAAATTAAGCTAAAAAATCTTCATCAAGACATTCAGCTAAGGAAAAGGGACATTCTTCAGGGAAAGCCACTATCAATAATCCTGTTTCGTCACTAGCTTGTTTTTTGGCAGCTAAATAACGATCGGCTAATATTTCTGGTAAGTAATTATTAAGACTGGGACTATCAGTAAGTAATTCTTGTATTCTACGTCGATGTTCTCTAATACTAGATTTCCAGCTATTAGAACGTTTTTCGGGTTGATATCGCCATTTGAGTAAATGAAGTATAACAATAATTAAGTTACTATTAATGGCTCTTTTATCATTTTTCCCCAAACTCTCTATTTCCTCGATTAAATTTTCTAGATCTAACTGAGTAAATTTTTTTTCCTTTAATAATTTAGCGGTATGATTCAGCCATTGATAGTAATCTTGGTTGTAAAGAGTTTCTTGACTGTTATTTGTTTGTAGTTGACCAGTCATAACGCGCGTTAAATAAAAAAATTGTCATATTTTCCTTATTCTAAAACTTTGCTAAGTAAAGTCTTACTCTGTCTAAGTATCTTTTTTAACCGAGATTGAATGAACGCTGCCAGTTTTTTCCACACCGACTTAAAACGTTTAAATCATCTGTCTCATCATCAATTGAGCAAATAAACCTTGTTGTTGCGCCAAGCGATCGAAACTGCCTTCTTGAATAATTCTGCCCGATTGAAGAACATAGATGCGATCGGCGTTGCGAATTGTGCTGAGTCGGTGGGCGATCGCGATTCTGGTAACTTTCAATTTTTCCAAACTTTCACTGACGATCGCTTGAGTTTTATTATCTAAGGCGCTGGTAGCTTCGTCGAAAAATAGAATGCGTGGTTTGAGTGCTAAGGCACGGGCGATCGATAGACGTTGTCTCTGTCCACCAGAAATATTACTACCGCCTTCGCTGACAACTGTATGCATTCCCATTGGCATCGATTCGATATCTGCGGCAAAACCAGCCATATAAGCTGCTTCCCAAGCCTCATCCATAGAAATTAGCGCGCCACCAGAAATATTCTCAAAAATCGAACCAGACATGAGGCGACTATTTTGAATTACTACACCTAACTGACGACGCACGGCGTTGACATCAAGTCCCCCTAAATCTTGTCCGTCATAGTAAATTGTCCCCGATTCGGGAATGTCAAAGCCAAGCAGCAAGCGCAATAGCGTCGATTTTCCGCTACCAGAAGGGCCGACAAAAGCTAGAAATTCTCCAGGTTCGGCACGAATCGAAACGTCGTCTAAAGTTAAAGGGCCATCGTTACGATAGCGAAATACGACATGTTCGACTAAAATTTTACCAGATAGTCTGCCTGGATCGGTTTTACTGGTAGTTACTTCAGGTTCGGCTTTAATAATTGGTTCGGCACGCTGCCATAAAGGAATAATTTCTAAAATATCGACGATAGTAGTACTTAGAGTTGTAGCGCCACCGATAAAGCTACCAAAAGCGCTGTTAAACGCCAAGAATACACCAGTCGAAATACCTGCCCCTTGACCTGCGTTAGATTGCCCCACCATACTAGAAGCAACTAAAAATAAGGCAGCACTGGTTAAAGCTGGCAACACCTTATTAATCAAAATCACTATATCTTCAATACTTTGAGTCGAGAGCATTAGTTGAATTTGTCGGCTGTATTGTTTGCCCCAATAAGCAAATGCCCTCGATTCCGCGCCAGAAACTCGTAGTTTGCTAACTCCATTAATTAGCTGTACCATCAAACCAAAGATTTGCCCTTCCATTTCTAGTAGGGGACGAACCTTGCGAACGGTAAGAATACCAGAAACGACGGTAACACCAATGTTGAGAACAGCAATTCCACAAGCAAGTAGGGCTAACATCGGACTGTAGTAAAAAAGCAATCCTAAATTAAGGAAAGCAAAAAAACCAGAGAAAATACTTTTTAGGACTGTACCGCTTAATTTTTTGTGAATTTGCGTTATCGAACTAACACGAGAATTGAGATCGCCGATCGCATACTTTCTAAAGAAAGAAGGTTTCATATTCAACAGACGATCCCAAACTGCTGCTTGAGTGGAAGCCTCGGCAAAGGTTTCCAGACGCATTAAGGCAAAAGATTCGGTCAACTGAAATAAAATTTCCCCAAAAGCAGCCGCTAGGAGTGCAAAACCAATTTGTAATAGTAAAGTGCGATTGGCATCGGGGATAGCACTATCGATGAGAATGGCTGTTGCTTGCGGTGTAATCATACCCAACAAGGTAGTAGCCACACCAGCCAACAAGACGACAAATAATTCTTTAAAATGTCCTCGCAGGGCAAAAGTAAGCAAATCGAGAGTTTTGAGATCCTTGCGCTCGGGCAGGGGACGATAAAAAACGTAAGCAATTTTGGCTAATGGGGGCGCATTTTTCGAATTTATCGGGGTACGAGTACCCTCGACTGGATTGTAAATTTCGTATTTGTTATCGCCAACTTGCAACAAGGCAACAGGAATATCGTTATCTGCGGTATATGCCAGTAGCGAACCAACATCTTTAGTCCACCATTTATCGGATAGAGAAATACGACGCATCCGAATACGTGAAGCCCGCGCGATCGCCTCCAAAGGATCGGCCACTCTTCTAAGATCTTCCGATTTAGCTGGTGGTTTAATCGTAATACCTAAAGCGCGTCCTACCGCACCAGCAGCCATCAGTAAAGCTTCTTGTTCATCGGTAGCAGTTTTTATCCCTGAAAAAGTTTTTTTCTCTAAATTAATTGCTGAAGAGAGTGCGCCCAAAGTTTCTGCCATCGCCATTTCGTTGAGACGCTGCCTTTGTTGAAAGCGTCGCAATTCTTCAGTATGTTCGATCGCGTCGATTAATTTAATACCATCGAGACAATAATTTTGTAATTGCGTCAAACCGCATAAAATTGAATCGGGATCGCGTAAGTCATCCGTATTCATGACAAACATTTCTACCATTTCGGTTGCTTGCAACCACATGTCAGCAGCTAGAGGCAAAACTTCCGAAGCAGAATTGAGCATAAATTCCTCAAATCCCATCCATTTGGCTTCGCCCTGTTGTAGGCGCACCCAAACTACTTTAGTTTGTTGAGATTGAAAGATATCTTCTTCGCCCAAAAAACAATAATTGCTATTCTCTGGTTTGACTGGCAAATTAGGAGGATTAATTTCAGCAAACACCAAACCCAGGCGATCGATCCAAGCATCGACTAAAACTAATGCTTCTCCATCCCCAATAGCCAACCACCGACTAAAATCTTCAGCAGGAATGCCAACTAATTCCGTCTCTTCCATCGACACGGCAATCAAATGTTTTCGCTCTTTTTTGGTTACGGGAGTAGAAAACATAGCTTGGCGATCGCCGATAGTAAACAGGTAACGACGCGAACCTTCAGGGACTCCATCTTTTAGTTCAGTTGTAAAGATTGCCATCGATCCAGATTTCACCAACCAAACCGTTTGCGTATCGTCGAGTAAAACCGACTCATTCCCCGCTAGCAAATAAGGTTTTCCTTGGGGAATTCCCAGTTGAAGAGTTGTAAATTGGTTGGCGATCGCCTTTTGAATAGCTTGTGTCATTTTAAATAGAGGATAGGGGTTAGGGGCGAGACGGCTAGGGGCTAGGACACTTTTGACTGGTCACTGAGCAAGTCTGTGTGTTGACTTTTGAATGCGTGACTTCACAATGCTCCCCCCTCACTTTGAATAAGATCCAAATAGTGTCCTTCTACTTTTCTTAGAGAATTGTGATTGCCTCTTTGAACTACTTGTCCTCTTTCGAGAACGATAATTTCATCGCAATCGCGAATAGTACTGAGTCGATGGGCGACAATGATGCAAGTACAACCGCGCTGGCGCAACTTGCGATCGATAATTTTTTCGGTTTCTGTATCGAGGGCGCTGGTGGCTTCGTCCATAATTAAAACGGCGGGATTATTTGTCAAAGCGCGAGCAATTTCCAAACGCTGTCTTTGTCCGCCACTCAAATTACTCGCACCCTCTAGTAATTCGCCATCGTAACCACCTGGTATAGAAGCAATGACATCGTGAATTGCAGCATCTTGACAGGCTCGAATTAAATATTTGTCTGGTATGGTACTATCCCAAAGTGTTAAATTATCGCGAACGCTACCAGCAAAAAGAAAAATATCCTGTTCCACCGCCGCAACAGAATTAACAATAACCTGACGGGGAATTTGTCCTCTAGGTGTCCCATCAAAGAGAATTTCGCCCGACCAAGGTTCGTACAAACCACAGATCATTTTAGAAATAGTCGATTTACCCGAACCGCTACCACCAACTAGTGCAACCCTTTGTCCTGGCTTGAGGGAGAGACTAAAATTTTCAATTAAAGGACGACCGATACGGTTGTAACCAAAAGTAATGTTGCGTAACTCGACATATCCCTGCAATTTTGGCGAAGCAGTAGCGATCGCAGCAGGATGATGAATCGATGGTACACTTCCATTATTATTCTCCTCTGCTGCCTTGCTTCCTTGTCCTCCAAGTCCTCCTTGTTTCTCATTCACCTGCGGATCGATCGGATTTCTCAACACGTCATCCAAACGAGTCAACGCACCTTCCATTTCTTGTAAGTCGTTACCGAGATTGACTAATTGATTGACTGGTTCGAGAAACTGACGCATTAAAGTTTGAAATGCCACCAACATACCAATACTCAATGCCCCAGTCATTACTCGCAAACCGCCCACTGTCAGCAGTAACATCGAAGAAAGATCTGATAAAAATGAAGGTAAAACGCCTAACGTTTGGTTAGTTACCTCCATCGTTTGTTGCGAATTCATTGCCTTAGCATGATAACCAGCCCATCGAGCAAAAAAATCAGATTCTAATCCCGATGCTTTCAGGGTTTCCATACTCTGCAAACCAGAAATTGCTACCCCAGAAACCTTTCCCTCGTCTTGTTGCAATCTCATATTGGCATCGACACGCTGTCGGGATACCCACTGTAAAGCAAATAAATTCAGAGCAATAAAAGCAATGCCAATCAGCGTTAAAATAACGTCGTATTGAAACATGACAATGCCATAAAAAACCACTGTCAAAGCGGCGATCGCAGTAGTGGCCAACTTACCAGAAAGAATTTCTGCCAAAGAATCGTTGAGATTGACGCGACTGCTAATTTCTCCTGCAAATCTCTGGTCGTAAAAACTAACCGGCAGACGCAAAATATGCCAAAGAAATTGACTCGACATGCCGATCGACAGTTTTATTTTCATGCGACGCAAAAACTGCAATTGCAATAGCGTCAGCAAAGCTGTTACTGCTGCCGTTACCACCATGCCAATAATCAAAGGGCGCAACCATTCCGATTGCTTTTCAATCAAAATATTGTCAACAAATACTTGTGAAAAAGTTGGCATTGCCAGCCCTGGAATTACCAGCAACAATCCTGCAAACATACAGTAACTCAGTACACCGAGCGAGCCGCGCAATCTCTGCCATAATGAATCGATAACGCTAGGATTTTTTCCTCCTTTTTGAAATTCCGCTCCCGGTTCCATCACCAACACTACACCGGTGTAGGCGTGGTTGAATTCTTCTAAAGTAACGGTACGGGAACCAGTGGCGGGATCGTTAAGAAAAACTCTGTCTTGGCTGAACCCTTCTACTACCAAGAAGTGATTGAAGTTCCAAAAGACGATGTATGGACATTGTAGTGCGCGCAGGGCATCAACATCTGTCTTTAAGCCTTTGGCACTCATACCATAGCTTCTTGCCGCACTAAGAACGTTGGAAGCTTTCGAACCATCCCTAGATACGCCGCAATCTTGTCGCAGTTGGGTTAGCGGTACGATGCGACCGTAATAACTTAAAATAATCCCCAAAGCAGCAGCACCACACTCGACTGCTTCCATCTGCAACAAAGTAGGAGTACGACGGCGTATATTTTTATTTCCAAATAATTTTGGCTTTTTTAATGGCATGGACAGCTAGGGATTAGGGAGTAGGAAATAGGGTTTAGGAAACAAGTAGCTATGAACCATGAACTATGAACATTGAACCTTAATACACCCCAGTCCAAGATTTTAGAATCGGTAAGACAAAAGTAATCGGTGCTTGTTCTTCTACGGTAACTCGTACTGACGTAGTCGTTCCAGGTGACATTTTTTGATTTGGCCCTTTAGAAGAAGACCATTGATAGCCGCTAAAGGTTGATTTATCTGGGTTTAGTTCGCCAGATATTTGTACTTGTGGCCCTTGCGCCATCAAACTTTGCACGATTTCAGGATTGCCGATCAGTCTGGTAGCGCCTTCTTTGGTAATTGGGAAAGCCGAAACATCAGTAACTTTACCCACAATACCGCCAAATTTCTCGCGTTTTACGGTGCTGGGAGTGACTTGTACGTCCATTCCCTTCTCAATTTTTTTACCTTCACTGACAGGAAAAAAGGCAAAACTAACTAATTTGTTATCCGATTTTTGTTCGTCGATCGAGCCGAGGCGAATCCCTTCTGTTACTCTTTGTCCGGGACTGACGGCAAGTTCTAGGATTTTACCAGTATAAGGGCTTTTGAGTTGGCTTTTGCCTTTGAGTTGCGATTCTAACTGAGCGATCGTGCGTTTGGTTTCTTGAATTTCTTTTTGTCTATTGGTGGTTGATTCTAAATCTTGTTGCTCTTGAGTTGCTGACTGTGTATCTAATTGACGTAATTGAGCTTGGATCTCTTTAACTCTGTTGAGATTTTGCAAGTATTCTCGTTCGGCATCTGCTTCTCTAACGTCTAACGCTTTTAGTTGCGATTTAACTTCATTGAGATTGTTTTGTTCGTTCAAGTATTCTTGCCGAGCTGCCAATACCTGGTCGTTAGAAGCTCCCCCCGCTTGAAAAAGACGTTGGCGAGCTTCCCATCTCTGTTTGAAGGTTGGCAACAGTTGTTGAGTAGTTTTTAAACGTTCTTCCAAATTGACACGATCGCTTTTAATCGACTCAATACCTTTTTCTTTTAAAACTGGCGTAACCGATTGCGTTGCTTGCAAACTCTGCTGAAGTGCGATGCGTTGTTGCTCGGTGGAGCTTTTATCTAAGTTACCTCGCTTTTGTTGCAGGGAACTCGCGCTCAGATTTTGGCTTTCTAAATCGGCTAGTTTGTTGCGTGCCAATTCTAATTCTTTTTTTAAATCTCCTTGACCGAAAGTGGCAATGATATCACCTTTTTTAACCGTATCGCCGACGCGCACGTTCAGGTTTTCAATTTGACCGGAAAGTGGCGCTTGAAAATCTAAAACTTGACTCGGATAAACCAATACGCCTTGACCGTTAACCGTGATGGGTATACGACCGAAAATACTCCAACCCAATCCCGCCACTACCAAAGTTCCCAACGCTGCCAGAGGAAGCCACTTTTTAGGGCTGACTACCTGCATCATTTGGTCTAGTTGTTCGGGAGAAGAGGAACGTTCTAAAGCTTCTTTACGAAAAATATTATTATTTTGAGGATCTGCCATGGGGGTTAGGGGTTAGGGGTTAGGGGTTAGGGGTTAGGGGTTAGGGGGGCAGAGGAGCAGGAAGCCTTCTTCTTAGCAATGAACCATCCATTACTCATCCGCAACTTTCATCCGCTTGAGCATCCAATCAAATCTAGCTCCCGCTAATGCCACTCTTGAAAGCGCTTCGGTACTGAGTTCGTTGTCGTATTCGTCGCTCTCTTCTAAAGATTGACCTTGACTGTAACTAACTCTGCCATAACCGATTTGATTGACTAGTGCTTGCTGTTTGTCTGCTAGCAATGCTGTCAAAACTCGATAGAAGCGAGAAGCAAAACCAACATCGTGCAGTAATTTTGCTGCTAGTCGCCAACGGGGAACGGATAAAACGATCGAATCTTCGATCGCCCGAACGTTAAAATTGGGAGGACGAGCTTCTAAAAAAGGCGATTCGCCGACGATGTCACCTCTTGACAACCTACTTAATTCTTTTTCTGGGGTTTCGCTACCTTCCAAACTAGAAAAAGCACGATTTAAAGGCGATCGCCCGTCTTCAGATACAGTAATTGCCAATTGACCGTCTAGTATTAAATGCAAAGCTTCAATCGGTCTACCTCCATGCAAAAGCACGGTATCAGCCTTGATTTTTTCAACATTACCCGCCGCAATCAGCCAATCGATATCGTTATCGCGCAACTCAGCAAAAACAAACAATACTTCCCTCAATTGAGGTTGACTGATGACTGCTGTACCGTAACCGACGCGATCGAAAATCTTTTCTAAGCGATCGGCAAGTAAAATAGCGCTAGCTCGATAAAGATGTGCTGCAAAACTGAGGTCTTTTTGCAGTTTCTGTTTTAATTTTTGCTGAGGAATTGCCAGAATTTCGGATTTTTGCAAAGCTTTAACTGTAGTAGAAGGCAAATAATTGTCTAGCAAGGGAATTTCGCCAACTATCTCCCCACCAGACAATTTGGCAATTTCTCTTCCCGTCATTTTTCCACCTTCTAGTGCAGCAAAAGCTTTGCCGAGTGGATTGGCATCGGTAGATGCGATTGTTACACTCAAACTTCCATCCAACAATAGATACAACCAATCGACTGGTTGTCCCTGATGCACGAGTATTCGATCGGGAGCAATTTCTTGTTTTGTTCCAGTCGCTAACATCCAATCAATGTCACTATTAGTGAGTTCTTTTAATAGAACTTCTGTCATCCTTTGTGACTCCCTTTCGGTTAACAATAGCGGGAGGATTTAAAATTAACGATCGAACTATCTTTAAATAGCAAAAACAGTTGAGCGATCGCTGCCTAACTGCTTTGATTACTGCATCTTGGCAGTTTTTCGACCCAGGTGCAGCTTGCTAATTTTCTCTGTACTTAACCGAACGCAGGAGCGGAACAAACGCCCCGATACTGCGTTTGGCAAGCTAAATCTCTGTCAAATTTGGCACGATCCGCCGATAAGAAAACTAGTATTTGCCGCCGTGTTTATACTTGTCTTCGTGACCATGACCACCTTTATAATCTGGCTTATAGTCGTGGTCTTTTTTGCCGCCGTATCCTCTATCTTTCTTTTTGTCGTAATGCATATCGCCACAGCCACCAGCGACATCTTCGAGTTTGTCGTCAGACAATTCTACAGATTCATTAGCGTTTTTGATTTCTTCAGACATGATGTTTTTCCTCTTGTATTTTTGTAGTTTGCTTTTAGTTAATTGTGTTGATGTTCTTAAGTTTCGTAAAGTACAGTGATTAACGTTACTTAAGAATAATATTAGTAAAACTTCGACGAGATAGAGTGTTAAAAAAATCTAAAAAATTGAAACCGAGAAAGTTTTTTATATGTTTCGGGCATCATTAACACTAGTACAGCTCGTTTGAGCCAAGGACAGCAACATTAAAGGCAATCGATTTTTTTAGCTTTGATATTACTGCCTTGGTAGTCTTTTTTGAGTTGATGATGAGCAAAATATTTACAGTTAAATTGCTAGAGTTTTTAAGCTACCAAAGTCCAGCATCTTTAAGTTCTTGTTGAAATTTTTTACCAATGGACTTGTATCCATATGGATTACTTTCAGATGCAGATTTGTTTGGATCTTTTGGCGATTGTGTCAAATTTTCATTAACACCAGCTACCACCATATCTAACTGATTTTCAGATAATTCATCGCTCTTAGTACTAGTATCAGTTTTTTCAACTGACATAATCACCTCCCGAATCTTCAACTTTCTGAATTTAACACTCCTTGGTTTTACGGTCGAGTTCGAGTCGATAGCCTAAAAGTTTGACCTTCGCGATCGACCTTTCTCTATTGGTTTGCCGACTTCGATCGAGACTAAAAGGTTTAGCTAAGACAAACTAGTACCTGATTAGTACTTTTTGTAACCTTCACCCTTCCAGTCACCTTTATGCTTGTCATAACCTTTGTCATAACCTTTGTCATAACCTTTGTCGTAACCTTTATCTTTTTTGTAGTCTTTTTTGTGGCCGCCACCACCAGCTACATCATCCAATTGTTCTTGATTTAATTGAGCGGATTCGTTAGCGTTTTTGATTTCTTCAGACATGATTAATGTTCTCCTTGAATTTTGTAGTTAGTGATGTTTGTTTGTGTTTGTGATATTTTTGAGTTGCATTTAGCTCCCGTTGAATCAAACTCAGTTTTTATTTGGTTTGGTTCGTTTTGTTTGCCATCAATACTATATTCATAATATAAATTTCCAACAGCAGATACATCTGAAGAAAGTCTCGAATCTCATCTCAACGAAATAAATAGCCTCGCTCTAACTTTGGTCATTCTTTTGAGTAAATATACTTATAACTTTCGTTAGAGATAAAATGAAAAAAGGTAGATCGCACTGTTGTTAGTTTTAATTTGTTCGTTACTCATGATTAGATTTTCCTTTGTTTGTAGTTAGTGATGTTTTTGAGTTGCTTGCGACGCTCTCGTTGAATCAAACTCGGCTTTTATTTGGTTTGGTTTGTTTCGTTTGCCATCAATACTGTATTGATAAGTAGCTCCACCTAATTAAACATCAAACGTTCAACAGTATAATTTCCCCGTTGACTTTGATTATTGATGCCATCAATAATAGCGATCGCGCTTCTCATACTCATCATCAAAAACACGTCCACCCAATTCTTGACGCTTAAGGTGTAGCCATCTATCTTCAATACGATTCATTAAATGAGAATAGGGAGGAAGAAAAAACACATCCAGCCCCTGTTTTGACCACGAGTGAACGATGAATTGAAGCATTATCCTGAATTATTACTGTGGGTTTTCCTGTCTCAAACAGTCGTTTCATTGCACGTTGGGCTTGCCAATCCATAAAACGAAGATAATTTTCTGTCTTGTAAGTGCCTACTTTTAAAGCATATTCAAATCTTTGTTCTACTTCCCAGACACCCATGATATTGATTCGTCTTCCAATTCTTGTTTTTTGAGAAACTGATTTTTGTTGACCAATCTGACCATAGCCATAGCTTAAAGGGCTTTCAGGGCAACACCCCGATTCATCTAAATAAAGCAAGGTAATTAACCCAAGTTGCGCCCATAATTTGAGAGTTTGCCAATCTTTCTGTTTCGCTTCTTTAAACTCTTTACTTTTGGTGGTTGGGGGTTTTCGTCTCAGTCTTTTCCAACGCCACTTTTTTATTGAGTATGCGACGAATTTGTTCTGCTCCTAAGACTACTTGTCTTTCTCTGGCTAGTCTTTGACTTAATTGCCGAGAACTGTTGCTACAAGGTTCTTTTAGCCATTGTTCTAAGACTAGCCAATCATCAGAAGTTCATGAAGGTTTTTTGCCTCTACCAGCAGATTCCCATAAACCTACTAATCCATTCTGATTCCAGCGATGAATTGTTTGTCTGACGGTTGCCGATCGCCCATTCCAGATATTGGGCGATCGCTGACACCTTCGATCCTTTTGCATTTAAACGAAGTGCTGTTGCTCTTTGCGCGCGTTCTTCGAGGCACAGAGTCTGCTACTTCTAGCTCTTGTAGTGTTTTATTTTCTTCTGTAGTTAGAGTTATTTTTAATGCTGCTGGCATTCTCAGATCGTTTAGGCTGAATCTTTTCCTTTTTATTTTACGTTTTCTTAGGTGGAGCTACTTAGTATAAATTTTCCAAATAATAAACATGTGATAAATGTCATGAATCTCGCCTCAACGAAATAGGTAACCTCGCTCTAACTTCAGTCACCCTTTTAAGTAAATATACTTACAAGTTTCGTTGGATATAGCTTCTGATTGTTTGCTGCCTCTAGGCTTAGATTAGATTTTCCCTCCGTAGCGTAGTAGCCCAATCATCAGATTTAATTGGGCAAAAAAAAGAGGTAGATCGATCGTAAATTAATCGATCTACCTTTTCAAATAACAAATACAAACAATTTACAAAGAGGAGGTAGAGGCTTATCGGCTAAACTTCAGTTCAGAGAATTTATTTTTTAGATTTGGGCATTTTAGAAGAGACTTTGTATGTTTTGTTGTAGCCTTTGCCGTTGGACATAGTTACAGAAGAGTCAGAGTCGCCGCTAGACATAGCTATACAAGAGCCATAGCCACTGCTAGATGACAGATAAGAGCCTGAGTCGCCGCTGGACATGGCTATATACGAACCGCCAGCGACTTCATTTAATTGTTCTTCAGATAATTCGATCGCACTGTTGTTGGAAATGATTTGTTCGTTACTCATGATTAGATTTCTCCGAATGTTTGTGGTTAGTGATGTGTTTGAATTAGCTTGAATGAAATCGATTAGGCATTAATGACAGCATTGTTGCTGCTATTCGCATTGCCACCGAAGGCAACAGCATTGCTGTTTTGGTTGACATTAATGTTTTTGTTGTTGTTTTTCCAGCCAGATTTGGGGTACTGACGTTTCCAATAG